>CBEVHI010000278.1:0-2621 GCA_965549635.1 uncultured bacterium
GCGACCATCCCTCGGCATGGCGCCGGTGCTTGGCGGCGTCGAACTCGGCGCGAGCCAGGACTTCGTCGAGATCGTCGACGTCGAGGAACTGCCCGTGGAAGACGAAACGGGACCCGGAGGGAATCGTGAGGCTCCCGTCGGGAAACACCATCACGTAGAGCCGGTCGAGCGTCTCGTGACTCAGCCAGTTGATCTGCAGGTTCGTCGCCTGCGCCTGCTCCCTCAGTGAGGCAAACCCGTCGTCGGTCACCACCAGTTGGTCCCAGTCGACGTCGCGGTCCATCGATCGGGGGAACGCCTGGAAGACGTTGTAGAAGAGACGGTTCGGCATGTGCCGGGATCGCTTCTCGAGCAGTGCGACGATGTTGGGCACGTCGTCGATGTTGAACCGGGTCACCGGTGTCGCCACCTTCACGTCGATCTCCGGGAAGCCGGCGAGCAGGTCGAGGGCGGCCATGACCGCGCCGAAGTGGCCCTCTTTCTTCGTGCGAGCCGACACCTCCTCCGTCGAGCCGTCGAGCGGCAGCGAGATGAGGTCGATGTCGGTGCCGTAGGCGTCGAGGAACTCTTCGGTCAGCTCGTCGCCGGTGGTGGAGACCGCCACCTCCAGGCCGCGAGACTTGGCCGCCTGGATGAGTGTGCCGACATCGGCACGTTTGAGCGGGTCCCCGCCAGTGAACACGATACGACGAGCTCCTGAAGTGGCGATCTTGGCGACGATCGCCAGGGCGGTGTCGGTGTCGACTTCGGCGATGTCCTGAGGTCCCCAGCAGTACGGGCACTCCTGGGAGCACTCGCTGGTCACGTGAAAGTCGAACGTGGCGACAGTGGGCACGAGGTCTCCGATGCTCTCTGCAGCCAGGCTACCGGGAGGATCGCACGCCGGGACGAAGGACCGGCTTCGGTCCGGACTCCCTGGCTCCCGCATCGATGAGAGGAGCCCCCGATCGACGGGGGCTCCTGAACCATTTCGGCAGTTTCAGGTCATGCCGAGGACCGGGGGTGGCTCCCGCCGCAGCAGTGGGCCACACGAGGAATCGTGAATCGTTTCACCGGCATTCTCCTTTCCTTGATCATTCGGTGGCGTCTGGGTCGGGAATGCTCCCGATCACCTGTCTCGCCTTGTCCTCCAGGCGCTGTCTGGCCTGGCTGACGTCCTCGAGGGCATCGCGCAGTTCCTCGAGTTCTCCTGACCGCACCTTGATACCTTCGCGCATGAACAGTGCGGCTGCTTCGGAACGGCTCTTGACCGCACCGGTCTCCACCCAGTCGTCCAGGGCCTTCTTGGTGTCCTCGTCGATGCGAACCATGACGACCTGGTCGCGGGTCTTGCGGCCCATCTCGGCAACGGTGGTCTTCATGTCGCCGGCGAGGCACATCACCTTGCAGTCTTCGAGATCCCCCTCGCCCCCGATGCGAAAGTCGATCCCGTACTGGTCCAGCACCTGGCTGACCTTGCCCATCAGATCGTTCATATCCGTCATGAGCTAAGCGTAATACAATTACGACTTACGCGCAAGTGATGATTTCAACTGTCTCTGAGCAGCCCGATGACCTGCTCGATCGCACCGAGGGTGTCCTCAGTGTTCGGATTGAGCATCAACTCGACTCGAGTCACACCGATGTCTCCGAACCGGGCGATGGTCTCGGCGATCTCGGCCGGAGACCCGGTGATCGGAACGCCGAACCCGGTTTCCACCGAGTCATGATGATCGGTCGGTTCGACGAAGACACCGATCGAGCGTCCCACCGAGGCCGGGTCCCGACCGGCGTCCGTGCAGGCTTCCTCGAACCGCTCCACCATGGGGGCGAACCACTCGGGCAGGCTGCTCTCGGTCGCAAACGCACTCCAGATGTCGGCGTGCCGCGCCGCCAGCCGCATGGTGCGCGGTCCGTGCCCTCCCAGCATGAGAGGAATCCGACCGGGCCGTGGGCCCCGAGGCCGGATGTCCAACTCATTGACGGTGTGGTACCGACCTTTGTGTGAAACGGTGTCGCCGCGGAGTGCCGGGACGATGATCTCGAGCGCTTCTTCATAGCGCGACACCGTCTTCTCCTTCGGGAATCCGAACGTGGCCCCCTGATTGCCGGCGTGACCGGACCCCAGCCCGAAGAGGAAACGGCCTTCGCTGATCTCGTCGAGTGTCTCGGCGGTCTTCACAATCAACCCAGGGTTGCGATGCAGTGCCGAGAGCACCCAGGTCCCGACGCCGATTGTCGACGTGCTCGCCGCCACTCCCCCAGCTATCGACGCGCACTCCCACCATCCGCGGGGACCGGGCCAGGCCGGGACGCGCCACAGCAGCTCATCGGCGATCCACACGGTGTCGAATCCGATGGCCTCCGCACGCTGGGCGAAGCTCCTGATCGTGGTCCACGTGGGTTTCTCGCCCGACATCGGTTCTTCGAACATCGGGAGTACCAGACCGATCTTCAACCGACTCGCCGACATCGCCAACTCCTTTCGACTCACTACAACCTACCGTTTCACTGTTGGCACACCCCCCCGAGGTTCCGGCGCGACGGGTCCCCGCGGGTGAACGCGATACGGCGAGCTCCCGATACAGCGATTCAGGCAACGATCGCCAGGGCGGTGTCGGTGTCGACCTCGGCGATGTCCT
>CBEVHI010000279.1:0-2620 GCA_965549635.1 uncultured bacterium
ACATGGCTCTGCGCCCACGGATCCCAATCCCGGATGTGGAGGTCCGTGCCGCAGATCGACGTAGCCTTCACCTGGATGAGCACGTCGTCGGGTCCCGGTTCGGGGACGGGGACGTCGGCCATCTCGAGTCCTGGCCCCGGTGACGGCTTCACGATCGCACGCATCGATCTCAGGCTACCGCGTTGGGCTCCCTCGTCCGCCGGCTCGCCCGACTTGCTCGAGTGAATCACGTAGGCTGCCTGCAGAGTCACGGAGGCAACCCACATGCACCCCTCGATCGAATCGCTCCTGTCCGCCCGACTGTTCCTCAACCCCGAACTCGCCGGCGAGCACCTCTACTTCGTCAGTGACCTCTCCGGCCGGATGAGTCTGTACCGGATGCGTCGAGGCGGAAGCGTCCCCGAACCACTGATACCGGGCGGCATCGCTCTGGGGAATCCGAAACTGGTCAACGGTGAGCTGTTCTCCGTCTTTCCCGACCTGGACACGATCGTCGTGATGATCGACTCCGAAGGGGACGAGAACTACCAGCCGCACACGATCCCGCTCACGGGAGGAATACCCGAGCCGATGCTTGGGGATCGTTTTGTCGGCCAGCAGGTGAACCTGGTCTGGGCAGATCGGGAAAAGCATCTGGCGATCTTCAGTATCGATCCCCGAACCAGCCCGGAACACGGCTCCTTCATCGCCGATCTCTCCACAAAGAGTCTCCTTGATCTGGGCACGAGCCTCTACGGGAACTACGTCGGCGGGTACAACGACGACCTCACGAACTTCGCCCTCCTCGACGGGTACTCGGCGGCCGACACCGTCCTCTACCTGTGGGAGCTGACGACGGGCGAGCGCCGCCTCCTGGCCGGCACGCCGATCGACCAGCGGACCGCTGATGAGATCGTTCCCCCAACCGGTTTCGGCGCTTGCTTCTTTCGCGACGATCGTGGAGTGCTCACACAGACCACTCTGTTCAGTGATACCGGAGGGTGCGGGTGGATCCCGCTCGATCAGGAGGGCGAGGTGATCCCGGTCACCATCTCGGGCATCCGCCACACCGGCGTTGGAGAGTTCACCGACCTGGTTCGCCTCGACGGTGATCGTTTCCTCCTCGGATACAACATCGACGGCTGCTCGTGGGCATACGAGGCGAGATTCGACGAGTCGGCACTTCGCCTCGACGTGACCAGCGTCCTCTGGGGCGAGGGAGCGTTGCACGACGGCGTTGCCGCTCATTACTCGTACGACCGGGACCAGGACGCATTCGCGCTCTCCTACTCGACGGCCACCTCCCCTGTGCAGATCTACACCGTCGAGGATGGACAGACCGTCCGCCACACCAATGAACGGGTGCTCGGGGTGTCGGCCGACTTGCTCTCCTCGGGCGAGGACGCCTCCTACGTCAGCCACGACGGACTGCGCATCTCCGCACGCCTCTACCTCCCCCCGGAATCGCTCGGCTACGCCGGTCCGCGTCCGGTCGCCTACTACATCCACGGCGGCCCACAGAGCCAGGAGCGCCCGGACTTCACCTGGTTCTCCATGCCACTGATCCAGCATCTCGCCATGCAAGGTTTCGCCGTCTTCGTCCCCAACGTCCGGGGGTCTCAGGGATACGGACTGGCGTACATGAAGCAGGTCGATCACGACTGGGGCGGCAAGGACCGGCTCGACCACGTGGCCGCCGTCGAACATCTCAAGGCGGATCAACGGCTCGATACCACGCGCATGGGTGTCCTGGGTCGCTCCTACGGCGGCTACATGACCCTGGAACTGGCTGGACGCCACCCGGATCTGTGGGCAGCCGCGATCGACATGTTCGGCCCGTACGATCTGATCACGTTCGTCGAGGCCCTCCCCGAGACGTGGAAGACCTACTTCTACATGACGATCGGGCACCCAGAGAAGGACGCGGACTTCCTGATCGAGCGCTCACCCAAGACCTACCTGGGCAATCTGGCCTGCCCGATGCTCGTCATTCAGGGTCGCAACGACCCCAGGGTCGTCGTAGGCGAGTCGGACAAACTCGTCGAGGACCTCCGCGCTCAGGGCAAGGACATCGAGTATCTCGTCTTCGATGACGAAGGCCACGACATGGTCAAGCGAGAGAACAAGCTGAGGGCGTATGAGGCAATCGCCGGCTTCCTCACCACGCATCTGGAGCCGGGGCAGCCAACAGCCAACAGCTGACAGCCAACAGCCGACAGCGAAGATCTCGCACCTTCTCGACGTGAGGCAACACTCTTGCTGGAAGCTGGAAGCTGGAAGCTGGAAGCTCGCTGGCAACCAGCAACCAGCAACCAGCAACCAGCAAAGCGTTTCCGGCAAGCGGGGTTCGCCGCCCATTTCCTCCCCCTCGAGGCCGGAGGCCGAGTCTGGGGGAGGTGCTGCGCAGCAGCGGAGGGGGCGTGGTGCAGTCTCGACTTCTCGCTTGCGACGTTGCCGGACCCTTCCAGACTGCGCCCCCGCCCCCCTCGCCCCTTCGGGGCACTCCCCCCAAACTCGCTTCGCTCGAGGGGGGAGACATGACACGCTCGACCAACAGCCGACAGCCGACAGCCGACAGCCAACAGCGAAGATCTCACACCTTCTCGACGTGAGGCAACACTCTTGCTGGAAGCTGGAAGCT
>CBEVHI010000280.1:0-2619 GCA_965549635.1 uncultured bacterium
CGCCGGTCTCAGCTTGTTCGGAGCGGCCTTGGTGCTGATCCCACCGGTGGTCCTGATCCGCATTCGGCGAGCGGTGCCCGAACCTGTCTGATCCCCAGTCGGTGCCTCGTGTCTCGAGTCACAAGTCACGTACTCACCGGCCATCGACGTTCCTGGCTGCGTCCTCCGCCTCGACGCACCGCATAGGGTGCGCAGCGACCGGGGGTTCGGCATGCCCGTTGGCGTTGACGGCACGTTCGAGCTGCTCATGGCTTCGATCGAACGGCTCGTCACCTGAGGTCAGACGCGGTGCCGCGTTGGGCCAGGGACCCGGGGCTGTCACGGCTTCGATGGGGGCACGGTAGCGATCGTGGTCTAAACAGGACCTCGAGGTTCACCCATCGCGAAGACTGGGTCGGCGTCTCTCGCTCCTCGAAGATCGGGCCGCCCGTGGGGCTGTCTGGGTATGACCGGGGGCTACGGCTCAACTCTGTTGTCTGTGGCGCAATGCCGGGATCTGGGCTGCAGCGCTGCGCGGCAGCGGCGTTCCGCTCTTTGGATCAGCTCGCCTTCTCATGCGACTCTCCAGCCTGATCGCCGTTGGATCGATTGGGCGGCCCGGCTCCGCTTGCTGGGAGCTCGCTTCCCCGATCGGTGATTCGCCGGAGGGCGCACCTGCCGCACCGCGAGCCATCCCGGTCGCGGATCACGGCCGGGCTGCCACATCGTTCACAGCGCTCAACGGACTGGTCCATGATCTCTCCATCGGCCGCGACCTGTCCCGGCTTGGGAGCCGTTGTGTGCGGTGCCAATGGAACTAGTGCTTCGCCAGAACATCGCAGAGGTTTCTGGTCGAAGCACTACCCCGAGGCGGCGAGCTGCTCGGCGAGGTTGAGACCGTATGGGACCAGATCTTGCAGGTTTGTCTTGTCACCGGCGGTCATCCCGGCAAGTTCGACAAGGGCACGGTGGTCGTCCAAGTACAGCCGGGGCAGGCTGATGGTGCCATCACCGAGTGCTCGCTCCACCGCCCCGAGGAGTCGCCGTGCTTGTTCCGTCTCGCCGTGGGCGAACGCGATGTTCGCGATCCTGTCGAGGTTCACCGCGACCTTCGTTGTTTGCCCGAGCTTGCGGGCGAGCCGGAGTGCCTCTGCGAGGGACGCTGCCGCTCCGGCCGTGTCTCCGGCGCGCTCCAACTCTTCGCCGAGGTAGGCGCGCGCATTCGACAGACAGTTCTCGTCCCCGACGAGTTTGAGCCGTTCCGCAGCGTCCACGAGCAGCGGGATCGCTCCCGGCTCTGCCGCCAGATGGGTACCCCATGCGACGCCGAGGACACCGTGAGCGGTCCATACCGGGTCGTCGATCTCCTGGGCTTCCCGCAGGCTGCGGCGGAAGTAGCCGCGAGCCCGGTCCAGGCCATCGAGGTTCTCGTAGTACAGGAGCATCTTGGCGAGGTTGTCGAGAGAATGGGCAGAAGACCACCGGTCACCGAGATCGGTGAACCCGGCGATGGACCGCAGATAGAGATCGACGCCTCCTTCCATGTCGCCTTCCGCCGCCGCCAGGTCGCCCAGGTATCGCATCGACCAGGCGAGGGCCCAGGCGTCGCCGAGTTCTTCGAAGATGGCATGGGCTTCCCGCAGCCGATGCCCGCTCCTCTCCTTGTCGTGCAGGCCTAGCTGAAGCCCGCCGAGGGCGACGAAGTGGAGACACCAGGCCTCGCCTCGGCGGTCCCCGAGACGATGGCAGGCTTCGAGGGCATCTTGCATCAACGCCATCACCGGCTCGTGGTTGACTCGCACGATCTGAAGCGACGCTGTCTCATAGGCCGCCTCGGCCCGCTCCAGTGGGTAGGCGGCGCCGGCTGCGTCGTACGCCTCCTCGAACCAGCTCCATGACTCCCGCCAGTGCCCTCGGGTAAACCAGTACCAACCCATCGCGGCGACGAGACGCAACGCGCCGGCGACGTGTCCGGAGTCGAGTGACCAGCGCAGAGCAGAACGGATATTGTCGTGATCGGCGTCGATCCGCTGCCACCAGACCTGCTGGTCCGCGCCGCGTGCCCCGCTGCTGCCTCGAACGGCGAGGTCGAGGAAGCAGTCGAAGTGCTTCGAGCGGATTGCCGGGAACTCGCCTGAAGCCTCGAACTTGTCTCTGGCGAATTCACGAATCGGTTCGAGCAGTCGATAGCGGGGTTCGCCGCCCCGGACCGGCTCGACCAGTGAGCGGTCCACGAGACTCGTGATGACGTCTTCGATACGAGTTGGGCTGGCGCCCCCGACAACCCGCTCGGCAGTGTCGAGGCTCCAGCCGCCGCGGAACACCGAGAGCCGGCGCAGCACCCTCTGCTCTTCTTCGCTGAGTAGCTGGTAGCTCCAGTCGATGGCGGCCCGCATGGTTTGGTGCCGATCGAGTGCGGTTCGGGGCGCTCCGGTGAGGACGTCGAGGCCCGTCTCGACCCTCTGCGCGAGTTGGCGTGGATCCAGGGTCCTGGTGCGTGCCGCCGCGAGCTCGATTGCCAGAGGCAGGCCCGCAAGAGACCGACACACCGCGGTGATGGCGTGCAGCGTGTCCTGGTCGGTGACGGAGCCGCCGCCGGCTTCTTCCGACCTCTCGGCGAAGAGGCGGAAGGCTTCAGCC
>CBEVHI010000281.1:0-2590 GCA_965549635.1 uncultured bacterium
AGGACCCCGGCTTGAAGATCATCAGAGTCAGCAGTCCCAGCAACAAGATGATGTCGGCGCTGGCGACCTTGAGCATGCGCTCAGCAGCGATGCTGACGCTCTCGGTCGGGCCCTCCGCCTCGAGCCGGGCGGCAAGCTGTTTCGCCTGTGGCGTGAAGTAGAAGATGCCGAGGAGCACTCCGGCGAGCCACAGAACGATAGAGGCGATAATCCATCCATCCGTCCAGTCGAGATAGCTGCGCGCGAGGATCATCCAAACGGCCGTCGCCATCACCAGCATCGTCACCACGGGATAGATCCGGGCGTTGTTCATCCCCGTTCTGATTGCGGTTCGCACATGTGCTTCACGGCTCTCGCGGCGGGCGGCGCTCACCAGGGTCTCCTGGTAGATGGCGCCCCCCAACCACACGGTACCGAGCACGACGTGGAGTAGCAGAACCCACTGCATCGATCCCTCCCACTGGCCCGTGCCTCGCCGGGCCTTGTCGACTAACCAGGTCAAGCTACCGCCTGCGGCGGGTTGCGCAACGGTGTTTTTCTCCAACTCCTGGATCCAGCACCACTCTGCTCGCCCATCGCTGGGGCCGCTCCTGGGCATAGGTCTGGCCGGTCGGCGATACTGAGCCTGTGAGCGCCCGCAACGTCCTCGGTTCCGAACTCGAGCCGTGCAGCGCCGACCCGCTCACCGGCTTCTACCGGGACGGGTCGTGCACCACCGGGCCGGAGGACCGCGGCAGCCACACCATCTGCGCGGTCGTCACCGCCGAGTTCCTGGAACACCAGCGTGCCATCGGCAACGATCTGATCACTCCGATGCCCCGGTTCCGCTTCCCCGGGCTCCAACCCGGCGACCGCTGGTGTGTCACCGCCCGCAACTGGCTGCGAGCCCACCTCGACGGCGCCGCTGCCCCGGTTGTGCTCGCCTCCACCCACGAGGCCGTCCTCGAGATCGTGCCCCTCCAGGTGCTGCAGAGCTACGCCGTCGACATCCCCCCTGACCTCTCCGGTATCGACGTCTGAGCGATGGCGCGGCGGGGTGCGCCCGCAGGCGCACCCGCTGCTCTACAGCTCGTCGAGAGCGGCAGACGCCTGGGTCATCCACGCCAGGGCGATGTGCACCGCGTCGTGGCGCTGCTCGACACTGCCGGATCCCTTGGCGACATCGAGCTGTGTCGACGCCTGACTCAGGTAGTCGTCGATCTCCCCGACGACCTCACCGGCGGCGCCGGCCCAGCCGGTCACCTTGGTCAGCCGTTCCAGGCGGAGGTCGGCCCGGTCGATGTCACCGGCTATATGAGCCTCGACGTTGAAGACCTCACCGCGCCGGTCGGCACGGAACTCCCGTCGTTGCAGCTGGGTTCTCGACACCATCGTGCCGACCACCTCGGCGTTGGCGTCGGCGCCCTCCACCGCACTCACCAAACTGTTGACGGAAGCCAGGATGTCGTCCTTCTCTTCGTCGCTGAGCCGATCGGTGGCGGTCACCCGTGCGGTGATTCGTTCCGCCTTGTCGGCGACGTGCGCTTGCAGGTCCTCGAGTGAAGCGCCGATCCACTCTGGCGGAAACGAGCGATCCTGTCGGGCCTGCTCGGCGGGTCGCTCGGGAGCCTTCGGTGTGCTCTGCGCCAATGCCGGTACGGCAACCGCCAGCACGACGGCGGCGATGACCGAACCGATCACGATCTTCTTGCGTTGCATCATTCTCCCCTTCTGTTGGGTCTCCCCCACGATGCCGGTCGAATGTGAGCAGGATACGGGCCAATTGTGAGCATTCTGTGAAGAAGTCCCATGAGCGTTCTGTCACAGCCGTGACGTACCGTCGGCGCAAATGACACTCGAAACCCCGATACCATATGAGTATCATATGCCCATGGTTCGTACCCAGACCCTCGTTCAGCTCACCGACGAGTTGATCGCGCTGCTGGACAAGGAGGCCACGCGCAGAGGGGTGTCCCGGTCTGCGCTGATTCGCGAAGCCCTCGACGCCTACCTGTCCGATGTCGGGAATGCCCGGAAGGTCGCGCGGTGGCGGGCGGGATACGAGCAGCACCCAGCCGGGATTGCAGACGAGTGGGGCGATCTCGAGGCGATGAGCGCTGAGGCGGCCGACGAGACCGTGCGAGGTCTCGATATCGACGAAGGCGATCCATCGTGAAGCGCGGCGACGTGTGGTGGTACGAACCGCCCGATCGGAGGCGCCGACCGGTGGTGATCCTGACGCGAAGCGAGGCGATCCCCTTCCTGCACCGGATCCATGTCGCCCCAACAACCACGGCGGTTCGCGACATCCCCACCGAAGTCGGCCTGGACCACACTGATGGACTGCCACAGGCATGTGTCGTCTCGATCGACAACCTGTTTCTGGCCGATCCCGCATACCTCATCGAGCGAATCACCACGCTGGGAGCCGAGCGGATGCACACGATCTGCGAGACGATCGAATTCGCTCTCGCCTGCTGACCTCGCGTCCTCGTCCTCGACGCACACCCCAGGGCGCGTCTCTCCCACCCCGCTGCGTTCGGCCCCCCTCGGCCCTTCGGGCCACTCCCCCCAACGCTCACTCCGTTCGCTGGGGGGAGAAATGGGTCAC
>CBEVHI010000282.1:0-2589 GCA_965549635.1 uncultured bacterium
CGTCGACGAAGACGTTCTGCTCGGGGGTGGCCTGCATCTCCAGCCCGGCACCGGCGCCGTCGGTCACCACGCGGACCGCCCCGAGCGGATCGCCCCTGATCGACCACCCCTGAGTCCCATGGGAGAAGTCACCGTTGGTCGTCGGGTTCGGGCCATCTCCGACGCGCAGGGTGATGTCGCGCAGGGTCACGTCGACGTCGCCGACCACGGCGCGCTCGGCGTTAGCCCGGACGAGCACGATCGCCCGGCTGGCGCCATCGGGCACGGTGCCGTTGATCGTCTGGGTCGACATGCCCCGACCGGTCGGTTCGATCCCAACCTCGAGGGTCGCTCCGGCCACCGGGGCACCGGTGTCGTCGAGCAGCGTGGCCACGATGCGACCGTCAGAGGACTCGAGCCCGAGATCGACCCGATGTCCGAAGTAGCGCACGATGCCCGAGGTCAACGCGCTCAAGTCGGTCTCCGGCAGGTCGTGGTCCGGGAAATCGACCCACGACTGGAACGAAACATGCTGAGGAGTCACCCCGCGGACCTGTTCAAGCTCGGTCGCGTGCTCCGCTGCGGCCTGCATCCAGGCGGCGCCGTCGGCTTGCACGCCGCCGTTGTAGAGGATCCCGAACGGCACGCCGCGGGCGTCGGCCACCGACTCGATCCCGGCAGCCACATCGGCCCAGTCGCTGCGGCTCCAGTCCGGGTCGAGGTGGAGAAACGCAAACGGCTCGCCGGTCTGGGCCGCATACGTGTCGAGCCATTCCGCCATGTTGTCGGGTGTGGTGGCGGGCGATGACCAGATCGGCTCGATCGACCCGGCCGGAATATCACCAAAGATCTTCCGGATGGCCATCACCTGCTGGTGGACCTCGTCGACCACCCGCTCCACCGGGTACTGGCAGCCATCCGGCGTGACGAGCAGATGTCCGTAATGGTAGGGCTCCTCCACCGCGATCATGTCGATACGACCGCCGAGATCAGCGATCCGCTGGGCCATCTCCAGGTCGTAGGGACCCTCGAACGACTCGGTGTGGGCACATTCGGCGGGATCCGGCGGCAACAACGGCTCGGTCTCCAACATCAGGGCGATGTCGTGTTCGCGTAAGAAGGCGAAGAGGGTCGTGAGCTGCTCGTCGCTCAGGAAGTGACGGACTTGGAACGCGTGGAGCCGGTAGACGTCGACGTGTTCGAGCGCGTTCTGCCACGGCGAGCCCGGCTGCCACAGCTCGTCCCAGTCGCGTTGGCCGGGCGGCAGCTCGTAGGTAATCCGGTCGGGCTTGGGCGGAAACGCGTTGAAGATCACCATCGGATCCTTGGCCAGCAACGCCGCCGCGTCGATGGGTTGCTCCGTGGTGGTGGTGGAGCTGGAGCTGGTCGTGTCTGCCGGGGCAACGGTGCCCGGCGGCGAGGTCGTGGCCGGAACGGACTGATCCCCCGCTCCGCCCCCGCACGCAGCCGCGAGAACCGCGAGAGCCGTCACCATGGAACCGAACCGAGCCATGCGCATGGCGGCCAACGCTAGAGCCCGTCACTATCCAGCACAAGGATGCCGATCTCCCGGTCGAGACTGACGGCCAGCGGGGCGCAACGCTCCCGCCTCAGCCGTCGATCGGGCGTGTTAGCCCAGCGTGAGCGTCGCTCGCTACAGCCCGGCCTGACGGTTTCTGACCCGCCAGTAGTGACGCACATAGGGGGGACGCCGGTCGGGCGCGTCTGGGATGCGTTGGGCCCAATCGGCAAGGAGCCTCCTGCCTTCCGCGAAGGCCTCCTGTGGGGACGGCGGCTGCTCCGACCAGCGGCTCTCTTTGGCGTCGCGCTCTGCGGCGAAGAGTGGAAGCAGCCGGCCGGGGTCCTTCAGCACTTTTCTGTGGAGGTGCTCGTGCGCCCACCAAAGGCTGCGAGGGTCAGACGTGCCGGTCGGATCGGGTCCGAGGTCGAGAGGAGCGTGGACGTCGACCGGCTTGAACAGCCCCGTACAGGGGGCTGAGGTGCCGGTGACCCAATGGCGAGACCCTGTCGGAGAGAGCTCGGCCACCCATGACGCGACAGACTCCGAGCCGGCTGCGACACCACCCGCGTGGACACAGGGCGCAGTCATCGCCCCGCTGAGGATGCCGTATGTTGGTTCGTCTCCACCGTGGTCGCGGAGGAGGGCCATCAGATCGACAACTCCTGTGGCGCTGCTTGCTCGGGCCTGAGTGAACGGTTGGCGAACCCTGCAGCCGGAGACACTGGTCTTGAGCCAGTCGGAGTGCTTCTCAGCGAAACCCGGGATGGTCAGTCCGTTGGAGATGGTCCGCGCACCTTCGACGCGTTCGACATCCCAGAGTCTGCCTGCCGTCTCCAGGACGAATGCCTCGCGGGGATCGGCAACGATGAAGCTGTTGTGATAGGTGAAGTCCGGATGCTCGAAGCCACATCCTCCCCCCTGTCCGTGTGTCTCGAGCAGCTGTGTGATCGTGTCGACGGCCGACGAGGCCGAATCGGCTCGCTCGAGTGCGAGACGGATCATGTCCATGCCGGTCAGACCGGTCTTCGCGTAGGGCTCCTTCGTGAAGACCGCTTCGTTGCCGATGATCACGTCGTGCTCGTTGGCTC
>CBEVHI010000283.1:0-2568 GCA_965549635.1 uncultured bacterium
GTCGTCAGAGGTCATGACCTGGTAGCCGTCCATCGCCGCGGAGAGGGCCCTGATCGCGTCCGACTCGACGACGACCACCTTGGCTCCCATCCCGTCGGCGCGGGTGGCCACACCCTGGCCGCAGTCGCCGTAGCCGGCGACGACGACCGTTGAGCCCGCCAGAAGAATGTTGGAGGCCCGCAAGATGCCGTCGAGCGATGATTGGCCGGTGCCGTAGCGGTTGTCGAACAGGTGCTTGGTCGCAGAGTCGTTCACGGCAACCACCGGAAGGCGCAGCTTGCCGTCGTTGGCCATCGCTCGCAGACGGATGACCCCAGTGGTGGTCTCTTCTGTGGATCCGATCGGGGTGACATCTGTTCGTGAGGTGTGCAGAACCGACACGAGATCCGCGCCGTCGTCCATCGTGATGTGCGGATCGGTGTCGAGAACTGCGTTGATGTGGCGGTAGTAGCGCTCGTCGTCCTCGCCGCGGACAGCGAAGACGGGAATGCCGTCTGCGACGAGGGCTGCGGCCACGTCATCCTGGGTGGACAGCGGGTTGGAGGCGCACAGCGCCACCTCTGCCCCGCCGTCGCGCAGCGCCAGCATCAGGTTGGCGGTCTCCGCGGTGACGTGCAGACAGGCGGCGATGCGCTTGCCCTCGAGCGGTTTCGTCTCCCGGAATCGCTCCCTGAGCGTCTTCAACACCGGCATCCTGCGGCCGGACCACTCGAGTCTGCGCGCCCCTTCGGGAGCAAGTGATGCATCGGCGATGTCGTAGTTCATTGTTCTCCCAGAGTCTTCTTCAAGTGTTCGATGGCTTCGACAGGGACGGGGTCCACGCCGGCGTTGCGGGCCAGACGCAGCGAGACCATATCCCCGATCACGGCCAAACTCGCAATCCGGGCTAGCGGATGCTCCCCCTGTGCCCACACTTCCCCCACGATCTCCGCCCCCTCGGCAAGAAGTTGGATCGTCGGGTCGAACCTGGCCGAGATGCTGTCCGGCTCGTGTTCGTCGCGAAGGGTGATGACGCCGATCGTGCGGCGGGTAGCGGTCCCGAGGGCGGACCATCCGACGATCTCGTTGTGGTCGGCCTCGGGAATCGTCGCGGTTAAGGCAGGGGTCTTGGCGTTCTCGTTGAGCTGGGTCTTCCAGCGGTATGCCGCCACCGATGCTTGGCCTGATGTCACGACGAGCACGATGCGCCCACCGAGGCCTTCGGCGAGATCGTCTGCCAGCCTGCGGCCGGGGCCGTCGAGGTCTGCTCCCAGTAGTTCGTCGGTGACGGTCGCAGCCTCGACCAGGCCAGTGTCGCCGGCCAGGCCGGCAGCCTCGAGGACGCGAAGCGTCGCTCCGGCGAGGTACCCGAACGCGGCGCGAGGCTGGAGCCCGCCGGGCACCTTGACCAGCGGCCACCCGTGTTTGCGCGCTTGCTCGGAGAGCACTCCCCCGCTGCTGACCGCGGCGATCGGCACTCCCGCGGCCAGGGCGGCGTCGACTGCCGAGAGTGTCTCCTCGGTGTTGCCCGAATAGGACACCGCGACCATCAGCGGTGAGAGACTCGCGGTCCATCGGGGAAGTCCGTAGTCCTTGTGGGCGAATACCGGCGTGCCGGCGACCACGGCGGCAACGTCGCCGGCGATGCCCGACCCACCCATTCCGCACACCACAGCACTGCTCATCTCCGGCAGCTCGGAAACATCGAGCTCTGCCGCCCAGCGGTACTGGTCGGGCAGGGTCGCCAGCATGGCCTCCATGGTGCTCATGCTTCGCGGGTCGCTTCTTCGACGAGCATCACCGGGATGCCATCTCGAACCGGGTATCGCAGACCGCAGGCGGTGCAGATCAGCAGCTGTGCCGCTTCGTCCTGGCGTAGATCACCGTGGCACGAAGGGCACACGAGAATCTCAGCGAGTTCGTCCGGTATGAGGCCCATCAGGTTCCTTTCACGATCGACCGCACCGTAGCAACCAGGTCGTCAACGGCGGCTCGGTCTGCGGCCTCGGCGTTCAAACGCAGGACGGGCTCCGTGTTCGACGGGCGCAGGTTGAACCACCGGTCCGGCCACTCGACGGTCAGCCCGTCCATCCGATCTAGAGCGGCATCAGGGAAACCTTCGGCCACCCTGCCCAATGCCTCTTGCTGATCATCAACATGCAGGTTGATCTCCCCAGACGCCACATACGGTTCGAAGTCCTTGCGGATCTCCGACAGCGGCCGCCCTTCTTCGGAGACGACCTGCAGGAGCACGAGCATGGCGAGGGTGCCAGAGTCGGCCCGGTAGTTGTCCCTGAAGTAGTAGTGGCCCGAGTGCTCGCCACCGAAGGCTGCCCCGGTCTCGGCCATGACCTGTTTGATGAACGAGTGACCGACCCGGGTCCGGATCGGCACTCCTCCCGCAGCCCGAATCGTCTCGGGAACGGCCCGGCTGACGATCAGGTTGTGCACGATCGATGCCCCCGGTTCCCTGCGAAGGAACCAGGTGGCGATCATCGCCGTGGTCGTACTTCCCGACAACGGGCGGGCAAGTTCGTCGACGAAGAACGCTCGATCGGCATCACCATCGAAGGCGACACCCAGGTCGGG
>CBEVHI010000284.1:0-2551 GCA_965549635.1 uncultured bacterium
ACGATGAGTACCGCAATCGCGCCAACAGGTATGGCGATGCCGTACCCGGCGACCAGGCCATCGACGAACGCAGCCACGGTCAGATCACCTTGTGCAGCTCGGGGGCGAGGTCCCCATGGTCGTCGATCACCGTCTCGTCGAGATCGAGCCACTCTGCGATCCGGTGAAGTTCCGTCGCGAGGGCGCCACTCACGCGCCTCCGGTCCTGCCCATCTTCGCTGAAGGCTCCTTTCACCAGCAGCCGGCCCCTCTTGCGATCGGCCTTCAGGTCGACGCGCCCGACGAGTTCGCCATCAAGCAGGAACGGAAGCACGTAGTACCCGAACTCGCGGTCTTTCGCCGGCACGTAGATCTCGATCCGGTAGTGGAAACCGAAGAGACGCTCCACCCTGTCTCGGAACCAGACGAGCGGATCGAAGGGACTCAGAAGTGCTCCTCCTTCCACATGGCGCGGCAATGTCGCCTCAGGGTGGAGATACACGGGTCCATCCCAGCCTGCAACCTCGACCGGCTGAAGGTCGCCGCGCCGGAGCGCACCGTCGAGGAGTGGCCGTGCCGTGGACGGCTTGATGCGGTAGTAGTCGGCGAGATCCTGGACCATGCCGACGCCAAGGGACCTGGCGGCTTTCAACAGCAGTTCGCGCTGCGCTGACTCGACGTCAGGCGCTTCCGCACCCAGAATCTCGGCCGAATGCACCCGTTCGGGCAGGTCGTACGCCTTGGCGAAGTTCACCCGGTCGGCGACGCTCAAGCGGCCGGTGACAAACAACCACTCGAGCGCGTGCTTCTCCAACCTCCACCCCCACCACGGTTCCGAGTTCTTGGAGTCCGCATCGAGCTCGGCGAGCGTCACGGGGCCGCGCCTGCGGACCTCTTCCAGAACGGACTCGATGAACCCGGGTCGCTCGGTCTGCAGCCTGCGGACCGAATCCCACGGTTTTGCGGAGCGCATGCGGTGGACGAAGAGGTGACGGTGCTCAACCGGAACGAGGGAGGCGGCGTGCGCCCAGTACTCGACCATCTCCCCGCTTCTCCAGAGCCATCCATCCAAGGCGTCCCGGTCATACGGCCCAAGTCTCGAGAAGAACGGCATGTAGTGCGCTCTTGCCAGCACATTCACCGAGTCGAGCTGGACGACCCCGACGGGCCGCACGGCGCGTCGAAAGTGCCGCGCATCGATCCGACCGGACGGAGCAGACTGCGTGAAGCCCTGAGCATGGAGCGCCATTCGTCGTGCCTGAGCGGTGGTGAGACGTCGCATCACCGCATTCTTGTCGAAAGCGACGAGTCACAGGAAAGCATGCCAACATGACGCCATGATCTCCAGGTACACCCTCCCCGACATGGCCGAACTGTGGTCGGAGAAGCACAAGCTCGCGACTTGGACCGAAGTCGAAACGTTGGTCGTCGAAGCGTGGGAACGCAGCGGCGTTGCCCCTCCGGGTACGGCCGAAGTTCTGCGATCGACGCCCAGCGTCGAGATCGACACGTGGAAGGCAAGAGAGCGGGTGACGCACCACGACGTTGCTGCTTTCGTCGATCTGCTGTCGGAAGCCTCCGGAAGCGCGGGTCCGTGGGTGCACTACGGCCTCACATCGTCGGATGTGCTGGACACCGCACAGGCGACCGTACTGCGAGACGCAGCGGATCTGCTCATCGAGAAGCTCGCCCGTCTCTTCGGTGTGGTGAAGCGTCTGGCGTTCGAGCACCGCGAGACGGTGATGGTTGGCAGAACGCACGGCATGTGGGCGGAACCCACGACATTCGGCCTGAAGCTGGCCACCTGGGCTTTCGAACTCGCAAGGGACCACGAGCGGATGCGTCGCGCCCGCGATTCGATTGCGGTCGGCAAGATCAGTGGAGCCGTCGGCACCTACTCCCAGGCACCTCCCGAGATCGAAGCCTACGTGTGTGACAGGCTCGGTCTCGGCGTCGAGCCTGCTTCCTCACAGATCACCCACCGGGATCGTCACGCAGCATTCGTCCAGGCAATCGCTCTCACGGGAGCATCGATCGAGCGGTTCGCTACCGAGATCCGCCATCTCCAGCGGAGCGAGGTCGGCGAGGTTCAGGAACCGTTCTCCTCCGGTCAGAAGGGCTCGTCGGCGATGCCTCACAAACGCAACCCGATTCTGTGCGAGAGAATGGTTGGCCTCGCCAGAGTGCTGCGCGGCTACGAGACCACGGCGGTGCAGAACGTTGCGCTTTGGCACGAACGCGACATCAGCCACTCATCTGCCGAACGAGTCGTTCTCCCCGATGCGTGCGCGACGCTCCACTACATGCTCGACACCTTCGCGCGAGTGGTCGATGGTCTGATCGTCAAGCAGGACCGCATGATCGAGAACCTCGAGGCGACCCACGGTCTCGTGTTCAGCCAGTCTGTGCTGCTGGCGCTCGTCGACACCGGTCTCACCCGTGACGAGGCCTATCGGATCGTGCAACGCGCAGCTGCTCAGACGTGGGACACGGGTCGGCATCTTCGCGATGTTCTCGTCGGGGACGAGGTTCCACTGGAAGCGAACAGCCTGGAGGCCTGCTTTGACGCCCG
>CBEVHI010000285.1:0-2531 GCA_965549635.1 uncultured bacterium
TTTCCGCACACACCACACGACGAAGTCGTGTACAGGTTTCGACGGAACTGCTCCGGATCGACGTGCACACCGTCGGCCAGATCGAGACGGACCCTGTTCTCCCCCACCTCGGTGACCCCGGCGAGCTCGTCCGGGGACAGGAGAATCCCTTCCGTGAGGGTGAAGCCGAGGACCAGGTCGGCGTCATCGTCGGGAGTGCGCATCACCACGGCGATCGGGGTCTTCCCGAGCCGCAGTTCGAGTGGCTCTTCCATGACCAGATGGTCACGCGCCCGCTGCGGCATCCCGTCCCGGAACCGCACGATGTCACGTTCTGTCGACCTCACGGCGCGCAGCCTACCGGCATGGCACTGATGTCCACCCGCCCGCCGTACACCTCTACTCCACGTGCAAGTATCCGAACCGTCCTTTGATACACAGGTTTCCGCTGGTCACAGAGTGGTCGAGAGGCGAGGTGACCTTCACGATCCGGTTGTCCTGTACGTGTAGCTCGAGGTTGCAGCCGACCCCGCAGTAGGGACAGACGGTGCGGGCGACGTGCTGGGCCGACTCATCCCACGTTCCCTCGTTGCGCATATCGAACTCGGTCAGCGGAATCAGCGCGCCGGTCGGGCAGACGGCCACGCAGTTCCCACAGAACACACACGCAGAGTCAGGAAGGGCGACGTCGAACTCGGTAGCGACATGGGCCGTCGAGCCCCGGCCGGCCACGGTGATCGCAAACGTGTTCTGCGCCTGCTCACCGCACACATCGACACAGCGATAGCAGAGAACACACCGTTCGAGGTCTCGGACGTACAGAGCATTGTCCAGGTCGGGGGCTCTCCCGCTCCTGGCCACACCGAGACGATCGGGTTCGGCGCCGTAGGACTCGACCAAGTCATCCAGATCAGAGATCGTCAGATCCGCGGTTGCTGCCAGGAACTCGAGCACCATCCGTCGGCTGTGTCGCACCCGGGGCGAGTCGGTCTCGATGACCATCCCCTCGGCAACCTCGCGGGAGCAGGAGGGAACCAGCGCCCCGGACCCCACGACCTCCACAACGCACAGTCTGCAGGCGTTGGCCGGTTCGAGCGTCTCGAGGAAGCACAGCGTTGGGACGTCGATGCCCTCGTTCCGACACGCCTCGAGGATTGTTGTGCCTTCGCCAACATCGATCGGTCGGCTGTCGATCGTGGCCCTCATGATCCACCTCCGATCAATCCGAGGTGAAGTGCCGAGCGGACCGCCGACGCGGCCGTCCGCCCGAGCCCGCAGATCGATGCGTCGCTCATGACCCTGTCGATGTCGTCGAGGATCTCCCGCTGCTCCTGATCGCCGTCGAGCAGCCGGGCCAGCGCTTCCTCCTGGGCGACCGTCCCGACTCGACACGGCACGCATTGACCGCAGGACTCGTGACGAAAGAACTCCGCAATGCGGCGCAGAACCGCTCCCATGTTCGAGGTCTCGTCGAAAACGATCACCGCGCCGGACCCGTACGACTCCCCCAGAGCAGCCAAATGCTCGAAGGACATCGGGTCGTCGAGGCGGTCCGGTCCCATGAAGATGCCGGCGGCCCCTCCGACCAGAGCCGCACGGAACGTTCCGATCGCGCCTCCGGCCAGCTCGATGACCTCTCCCAGCGGAGCACAGCATGGCGCCTCATAGAGCCCGGGTCGGGCGACCCTACCGGAGACCGGGAACAGCTTCGTGCCGGTCGAGCCGTCATGGCCAAGCGCGGCGTATGCCTTCCCCCCTTCGCTCACGATCGGTAGGACGTTGACGAGTGTCTCGACATTGTTGATCACCGTCGGCATGCCGAACAGCCCGGATTGAGTTGGGAAGGGCGGTTTCACCCTCGGCTCGCCTCGAAACCCCTCGATCGAGTTGAAGAGAGCGGTCTCCTCTCCGCAGATGTAGGCGCCCGCCCCGCGACGGACTTCGACATCGAAGTCGAAGGCGCTCCCCATGATCCCCCGACCGAGGAACCCTGCATCGCGGGCGGATTCAATCGCGTCGGTGAGGCGCCGAACTGCCAGCGGGTACTCGCCGCGGACGTAGACGAACCCTCTCGACGCGCCGACCGCCAATGCGGCGATGGTCAGCCCCTCGATCACCGCAAACGGATCGGCTTCGAGGACGACCCGGTCCTTGAACGTGCCGGGCTCGGACTCGTCGGCGTTGCAGACCACATACTTCTGTTCCGCTTCTGCGCGCGCGACCGCTGCCCACTTCCGACCGGTTGGGAATGACGCCCCTCCCCTCCCTCGCAGCAGAGAGAGGTCGATCTCTCCGATGATGGCGGCCGGTCCGATCTCGATGGCCTTCTCCAACGCTGCGTATCCGCCGTGGTCGCGGTAGTCGTCGAGGCTCGAAGGGTCGACGACACCGACCCTGGCGAGGAGACCGAGCCGTCCCCCAACGGGTTCGTCACTTGCGATTGGCGGCTCCCCGTTGAGTGCTGCCTCGATGCTTTCCGCGGTGGCGGGAGCAACGACGGTGTCGGACCGCCCCACGACACTGACCAAGGCGGCGGAACCGTGGGAGCACTG
>CBEVHI010000286.1:0-2518 GCA_965549635.1 uncultured bacterium
GACGTTTCAGGTGAAAGACCTCCTCGATGGAGTCTCGTTCCCAGGTGCCTTCCTCCACCTGACCTCCCGCGAACACCAGCACCCGGCCCGACCCGATCGTCTCCATGGCAGGGACTGGCTTTCCATCGGAAGGCTTGGGGGGGTGGGCTGTGTAGCGACGGGCGATGATCACAACCAGGGTGTCGGCTGTCAACGGGCTTGTCGATCCATCCTCGGCGAGCGACTGGTGCGGCGTGCCATCGGATACTCGCGTGTAGTGCTCACCGTCCCAGGTCCACACGGTCCGTGGCGACCAGAACAGTGTGACCTTGTCTGCAGAACGATCCGGTTTGAGCGGTCCCCACACGAACATGTCTGGCGGAGGCGCATCCGGGTAGCCCAGGCTGTCGGCCAGCGAGCGAAGCGCGGTGGTGTCACCGTAGAGATTGTGGGGTGCTGAGCGGGAGGCAATTCGAAACATCTCCGGGGAAGGTGCGTACAGCAAGGGAACGTTGGTGCTCCGAATGTAGCGAGTGACCCAATTGGACGCGCCGCTGATGGCGAACGTCGCCCCGATCGGCTCGAGCAGTTTGGGGTCGGTCGGCCGTCCCGATCTGATTGGTCCGAGGTAGGAGGAGTCCCCGACGTTGAACAGAGCGATGAATCTGGTCACCCCCTCGACGGGTAGCTCGATGATCGCGTCGGCCTCCTGCAATCCAGACTGAGGGCGAGCGTTCGGGTGGTTGTCGATCTTGACGGCGAGGACACGACGCTCGAGGAGGGTTGGGTCGTCGGCGACGGGCAACCCGTTGAGCGGAGCGAGAGGACGGTCGTCGATCGTGGTCGTGGTCGTGGCTTGCGTCGTGGTTGTGGTTGTGGTTGTGGTTGTGGGTTGTGTCGTGGTCGTTGTGGTTGACGTGGGTGTCGGGGCCACTGTGGCCTCAGTCGTGGTGGTCGCGGTCCCGGCTTTCGAGCAGGCACCGGCGAGCAAGGAGAGGGCGAGCAGGGTGATGGTGAGTGAGCGCATGACGGGGGCGGAGTGTAGCGACGCTTCGAAGTCTCGGGTTTCCAGGCGCGTGACCGTTGCCGGTGGTGGGTCGTCCTGACGAACCTTCATCCGCTTGCAGCGGCCACGGGCGCCCCATCTGCTCTGGACTCACGACGGCGACGACCTCCCGGGCTCCATCACCTGGCACTGTCACGTTCGCTGAGCGCGCGTTGACACTCTCCTGGAAGAGTAGTTTTGGAAGTAGGTGGCTCCCTATCGGCTGCCGGTCGGGGAAGGGGGAGTGGTGCGTCTCAAGGCATGTCGGACCCTTCTGACGGCTCTGCTCGTTGCGGCATGCACGGCGCCTTCCTGCGCTGAGTGGTCGCGGGTTCCTGACGAGAAGTTGGTGTTGGCCGGCACGAGCTATCAGACGATGCTGGGTGTGACCGCCGGTGGGCCAGGCTTGGTGGCGGTTGGCTGGGATGCGTCCGGTGGGGATGAGAACGCATCGGTGTGGACATCGCCGGATGGAGTGACCTGGTCGCGTGTTCCCCATGACGAAGCCGTTCTGGGCGGACGGGGTTCCCAGTGGATGTTGGACGTGACCGCCGGTGGGCCGGGCCTGGTGGCGGTTGGCTGGGATGCGTCCGGTGGGGATGAGAACGCAGCGGTGTGGACATCGCCGGATGGAGCTACCTGGTCGCGTGTTGTGAGCACGGAGGGAGTTTTCGGCGGTGACGGCGACCAAGAGATGTTGAGCGTGACCTCGGGTGGACCGGGGGTGGTGGCGGTCGGCCTGGCCGAGTCGGAAGATTGGGACGCGGCGGTGTGGACTTCACCCGACGGTGCAAACTGGTCGCGGGTGCTCGATGATGACGGTGCTCTTGGCGGCGACGGTTTCCAGGTGATGCTCGGTGTGACCTCGGGTGGACTGGGGCTGGTGGCGGTCGGATGGGACTCTTCAGATGGCGACCTGGATGCAGCCGTCTGGACGTCCCTCGACGGTCTCAGCTGGTCACGGGTCCCTCACGAGGAGGCAATCTTCGGTGGGGACAACGACCAGGAGATGTGGGCCGTGACGTCCGGAGGTCAGGGCCTGGTGGCGGTTGGGGCCGACACGGGAGGGAACGGCCACGATGCGGCGGTCTGGAGCTCCGCGGATGGAACCACCTGGGTTCGGATTCCTGATGTGGCGGGCACCTTTGGGGGCGAGGGTGACCAGGAAATGTGTGGCGTGGCCTCCGGTGGCGTGGGTGTCGTGGCGGTCGGGTGGGAACTCTTGCGTGGCGACGAGAATGCTGCCGTGTGGACGTCGCCTGATGGCGTCACCTGGTCACGGTTGCCGCGTGATCACGTAGCTCTCGGCGGAGAGGGCCTTCAATCCATGTTCGACGTTGTCGCCACAGGTCTGGGATCGATAGCGGTCGGACTGGAAGCATTGGGGGAGGACTACGACGCCGCGGTGTGGGCGACGGCACCGGAGAGCTGAGCGAGAGCTACAGCAGCGGCATCAACTCGGTGGCGATCCGTTCCAGCGTCTCGACTTGCTGG
>CBEVHI010000287.1:0-2509 GCA_965549635.1 uncultured bacterium
ATCTCACCAACGTCTTAGGTTGGTCTCAGGGTCTTCTCACAACCTTCGTGCACAGTGGTGTCGTCCCAAGAAAGGAGACGACATGAAGAAGGCGCTCACGGTTCTGGCCATCGCCGCCGTGGTGCTCGGAGGGTTCGGCTTCATCGCCACCTCCCAGAGTGCTTCGGCACAGGAGGCGACTACGGACACGGTGCGTCCGCTCGGACCGATCGACGGTGTGCTCGACCAGTTGGTCGACGACGGCACGATCACCGCCGATCAGGCCCAAGCCATTCGCGATGCTCTCGTTGCTGAGGCGCCGTTCGGTCCTCGCGGCTTCCGAGGCCACGGCGGACCCGGCCTGGATGTGGTGGCCGGCACGCTCGGTATGACCACGGACGAACTGCTCGCAGCACTCCAGGACGGACAGACGATCGCGGAGATCGCCGGCGAACAGCTTCCGGAAGTGACGGCGGCGCTCCAGGCGCAGGCCGAAGAGCGCATCGATCAGGCACTGGCCGACGGCCGTATCGATGCCGGGCAGGCCGCTGACGCCAAGGCGAACGCCGCCGAGCGGATCGACGCCATGGTCAACGGTGACCTTCCCTGCGGCGACGGCCCTCATGCCGATGGTTTCGGCGGTCGCATGCGCGGTGGGCACATGGGTGGCGGCTTCGGTCCTGGTGGCGGTGGGTTTGGCCCCGGCGCCGGTACCGGTACCAACGCCTGACCTGACCTATTCCTCCCCTCCACGGTGACGCCCCCTCACGGGGGCGTCACCGTTGTGGTCGCAGTACCGTGGGGGTGACGAGAGGAGAGCGAATGGCCATCGATCCCGTCTGCAAGATGCAGGTTGAAGAAGCAACCGCGAAGTGGACATCTACGCACGAGGGCGAGACCTACTACTTCTGCTCACCGGGCTGCAAGCACGCGTTCGAAGAGGCTCCCGGGGAGTACCTACCCGCAACATCATGAACATCCTGGTTTTCGGCGGGACCACGTTCTTCGGCCGAGAGGTCGTCGAGCAGCTTCTGGCGCGAGGCGATCAGATCACCGTCTTCTCTCGCGGAACCAACCGGCCTGACTGGTGGGAACGCGTCGATCACGTGATCGGCGACCGCGCCGACCAGGCCACGCTCGGCCGGCTCGCCGGACAGCCCTACGACGGGGTCATCGACAACATCGCCTACAACGGAGATGACGTCACCGCCCTGCTCGACGTCATCGCCCCTTCCATTGGCCACTACGTGCTGACCTCCAGCTCTGCGGTCTACAACACGGCGACGGGCCTGCCACCGTACGACGAGGACGACGTCAACCGGTCGTTCCTTCCGCCGGAAGACGACGCAGGTTCGCCCGGCTGGGTATACACCATCGGCAAACTCGAAGCCGAGCAGGCACTCATCCAGCGTGAGGATGTCTCCTGGTCCATCATTCGCCCTCCCATCGTGCTCGGTCCCCACGATCCGACCCTGCGGGGCTGGTTCTACTTCCAGAGGCTTCTCGACGGTGGACCGCTGCTGTTGCGCTGCTGCGGCGAGCGCAGCTTCCGCATCGTCTACTCGGAGGACCTCGCCCGCGGCTACCTGGCAGTGCTCGATCAAGCTGTCGCCCGCGACCGGATCTACAACATCACGCAGCAGGAAGTGGTTCGCCTGCGGGACCTCCTCGAGGCTGCGGCCGGAGGGCTGGGCGCGCCACTCGACATCGTCGATATCACCGAGCGGGACCTCGACCACATGGCGCTCGAGTATGCCGACCCCTACAGCCGGATGTCGAACTTCATCCCCTCGGTCGAGCGAGCAGAGAACGACCTCGGCTACGCATCGACCCCGTTCGTGGAGTGGGTCGGGGCAACTGCCCGCTGGTACCGGGACCACTACGAGGGCCCGGACTCGCGTGGCTACGAGGCCCGGGCAGACGAGATCCGGCTGGCGAGGAACATTCGGTCCTATCCGTAGGTGTCCGCGACTGCGTCGCCGATCACCCCGAGGCTCGTCGCGGCCATCAGGTGCCACACGCCGTGACCCTGGAGGAGTGAAGCGGGATGGCACCATGGCCCGCCGGTTCTGCTGAGTGCATAGACAGGGACCGCGACGACGAAGACCGCGATAGCGGTGAGGACACGCGGGTCTCGCCAGAGGCCGGTTCTCGCCAGCACGATGACCACAGCGGCAATCGCTGCTGCGGTCAGACCGTGGCGTACCACAGGGGCCAATACGACGATCGTTCCGACAGCCGCAACGCCGGCTATCCATCCCCACAAAGTGGAGGCACGTGTCGGTGTGGCGGCCCAAAGGGCCAGCCAGCCGAGCATCGCGATGACGGCGACCGACTCGCTTCTGCCGTCCTGGGGCCAACCGTGCAGAGCAAAGCTGGTAGCCCCGACCCCGACCAGGGTGGCGGCGAATACGGCGGGACCGATCGATCGGTGCCGCCAGATCGTCCAGATCCCGGCCAGTACGAAGCCGATCGCCGTGAACGCAGCGACCGGCTGAGCGGGGAATCCCGCACGAATCAGCTCACAGTC
>CBEVHI010000288.1:0-2503 GCA_965549635.1 uncultured bacterium
GATGACAGCTTCCTCCCGTGTGGAGGACTCCAGCTTCGTGAGCACAGCCGCCACGTGGGTTTCGACCGTTCGTGGTGATACAAACAGTCGATCGGCGATCTGGCTGTTGGATAGTCCTTCATCAAGGAGCTGGAGGACTTCAGCCTGTCGGGCGGTGAGACCGAGAGCGTGGCGCCTGGTGTCTCGGCCCCTGCCCCGTGGTACGCGAACCCCCTCGTCTCTTAGGGCTTTTCTGAGTTTGGCGGCGACCACAGTTGCTCCCAGCGTCTCGAAGACCTCGAGCGCTTCGAGGCGGGCCTTCTCATCGCCATGCATCAGGGCCAGTCCACGCTCGTAAGGAATCCCTTTTGTGTCCCAAATGGTGGCCGCCTCGTTGGGTTTGCCTTCCATGACGAGCCGGTACGGCTTGGCGATCCCTTCAGGAGCCCCCGACAGGTCCCCCAGCATCCAGAGCCAGAATGCAAGCCAACCTGCTGACCAGGGAAACGCGAGGCGTCTCGTGTCATTGAGCACCTCTCGGAATCGGGCGGTGAGTGCCGGATCGTGTTCCCCTTTCAGCCACATGTACTCGGCCAGCCCTGCAGCTGAGGGAAGGAGGTTTTGCATCTCGTTGCCAGAATCGGCCCGCGCCCAGACGCTGTTCAGGGTGGCTCGGGCTGCGGGACGACCCTGGCGGGCTTGCAGAGGTCCCAGCACTTGTCCGGCTACGAGCTGGCTGTAGAAGAGAACATGCTCGTGTGCCTCTGTTGAGGTGGCATCGGCCGCCGCCCAGACGCTTGTTGCGGTGTCCTCGGCCGCCACCCACTCACCCTTCCAATCTAGGACCCTCGCGTAGTGAGCCTTTGCGGCGTTCTCGTTGATCAGAATCTCGTAGCGGGCGGCGGCGTCGAATGCCTGTTGGCATGTGGCGGCGGCCCGTTCAACGTCTCGGTCCTCCGCGGCTACTTCCGCCATATTGAGGAGTGCCAGGGTCTCCTCGAACGGGTAGCCAGCTTGTTCAGCTCGCGATCGGGCTTCCTCCAACGTGCGAAATCCGTTGAGGTCGCCCAATCGGAAAGCGAAATGCCCCTTTGTGATGAGGGCGTTGATGAAACTCAGCTCGTCACCGGTATCTCTCGCGAGTTTCATAGCCCGCTCCGCGGTCTCGACAGCTCGTGGCCCATCCCCTCTCATCTTCATGAGCCAGGCACGCTGGCTCAGCGCCGAAGCGAGGTCCTGAACGGGTGGGTGCGACTCAAGGATCGTGATGGCCTCTCGTGAAGCTGCTTCGGCTGGCTCGGGCCGCCCGATTATCTCGTTGACGCGCACCGCGAATGTCAATGCACGCGCAAGTGCAAGATCGTTACCTGTTGAGCGGTGGAGGGCTATTGCGCGGGCCAGAATGTCTGCGGACCCACTGCTGACGAGGTAGTACTCGGTGCGAGCCCAATCGTTGACGATGGCGGCTCGCTCGTTCTCGGCTATGCGGTCCAGGTGGGGCTCAAGAAGCCGGAAGTGGGCTGCGGCCTCTCGGTGGCTCTCGGTAGCCATCGCCGCTCGGGCGGCCCTTGGTGCCAATTCGATGATTGAGTCGACATCGCCGGCTTCCCTAGCGTGATGGACAAGCCGGGCCAGGTCGGCTCGCCCAATGAGCTCAGTTAGGACTCGTTGGTTGAGTCGACGACGATCCTGCGTCTTCAGAGCCGACTCTATGGCTCGGCGAGTCAGTTCATGGTGAAAGGACACAACGTTGTCCTCTACTCGAAGCAGGCCCTGACGGGAACATTCAGTCATGCATTCCGGGGGCGAGCCGAGGATGCTCTCGAGCAGGGATCGTTCAGACTCTCCGGGGATCACCGAGGCAAGGTCGAGAAGCTGGCGGGCCTCAACTGACAGTTTGGCCGCCCGGGCGAGCACGGAGTCTTGGACCGAGGTCGGAACCTTCGCGACTCCTGACGTGAGCACCTCGGTGACAAAGAGCGGGTTCCCATTTGTGAGGTCAAGGATCTCGTCGATGTCAAGGTCGGCGTCGCCCACGAGCTCTGCGATTGCTCGCGTGGAGAGGTTCTTGAGGTGCATCCGCACCAGGACCTCTGGTGGAAGTTCTCCGATTACCCGTCTTAGCGGATGGTCGTAGTCGACCTCGCTGTCGCGATAGGTAATGAGAAGGAGTCCCCTGGTTCGAGCGATCCGTCGCCCCAGATACTTGATGGCGTCAAGGGTTGCCTCGTCCGCCCAGTGGGTGTCCTCGATCACCAGGACTGTCGGGCGCAGCTTCCGTGATAGAAGGTCGAGAACGATCCCTACTACGCCTCTGCGGTTGCCCTCCTCCAGCGGCTGGGACAGCGCGGTTTCCTCACGGGAGATATCCCAGAAAGCTCCCAACGGTTGGGGGGTCAGCAGATCGTCACAAGACCCAAAGAGAAAGAACGCCTCATCAGAGTGACGCCTAACAAAACGTCTGACCAGAGCGCTCTTGCCAATACCGGCCTCACCGCGAACGAGGAGGACCTTTCCCCCTGAC
>CBEVHI010000289.1:0-2502 GCA_965549635.1 uncultured bacterium
TTGCCCTGCTGATCGGGTTGTTTCCCACCGGAACGGCGAAGACAGACGGCGAGCGTCGATTCGCCAGAGCTGTGTGGTGGCTGCCGCTGCCGCTGCTGGCCGCGTCGCTGGCTAGCCGGACCGTGCTCACCGACGGGATCACCTACCGGGCCCAGCAGTTCGAGAGCCCGATCTTCGTGGAGGGCTTCGCCTGGCTCGGACCGTCGACGTCAGGCATCCGCTACTTCCTCGCCGGCGTGCTCTTTGTGGCGGTGGGCCTGCTGATCGTCCGGTACCGTCGCGAGTCGCCCCAGGAGCGGCGGCAGATCCGCTGGGTGCTGTACGGCTCGGCAATCGCGCTGGCCATCGGCGTCGTACCGTTCATCGCACAGCCGATCACCGGGGCCGGGTCGGATGTCAACGTCAAGGCCGCGTTGCTGCTCGGCGCACTGGCGCTGCTGCTGATTCCGGCCACGGTGGTGGCGGCCATCGAGGAGCCGGCCTGGCTGGACACCGACAGCGTCATCCGCAAGTCCTTCGCGTACGGTGCTCTGTCAGTCGGGATCTTCGTCGTGTATGCCGGTGTGGCATCTGGTCTGGGCCTGGCTGCGGGCGCCCGGATGCCGATCGAGGTGGCGATCGTCGTGACGGCCGTGCTCGCGTTTGCGTTCCAGCCGGTCCGTCGTCGACTACAGCGAATCGCCGACCGCTGGGTCTTCGGGGACCGGCCGACCCCACTGGAGGCTGTGGCAGCGTTCGATCTGCCTGCCGACCGGTCGGTGACCGACCTCGCACCGCGGCTCGCCGACCTGGTGCGGACCACGCTGCGGTTGAAGTGGGTGGAAGTGGACTTGGGGTCGGCGACGGCCGACCTGGCTGGTGTGCCGGGCGGGGACGCGGAGCATGTGGTGACGATCGACAGGGCGGACGGACCGCAGGGGAAGATTCGGTGCGGCCCAAAACTGGCCGGTCAGTGGACCGACCGGGATCGGGATTTGGTGGGGGCTCTCGCCGCACAGGCGGGGTTGCTCGCCGCCAACGCCAAGCTCACGTCTCGGATCGTTCATGCCCAGGAGGCTGAACGTCGCAGGATCGAGAGAAACATCCACGACGGCGTTCAACAGGAGTTGGTGGCGCTGGTGGCGAAACTCGGCCTGGCCCGCGCCAAGGTGCGGCGAGGGGTGCTCGGTGAGTCCGACCTCGTCGACCTGCAATCCGACGCCGGGGTGATCCTGAGGGATCTCCGGGACTTCGCCCAAGGCATCCATCCGAGTGTGTTGACCGACGGTGGGCTGGTCGAGGCCGTTGAGGACCGCTGCGGCCGTCTTCCGATCGAAGTCCGCACCGAGTTCTCTCCGGGGCTGCGGCAGCGCCGGTTCGGCGACGACATCGAAGGCGCCGCCTACTTCTTCGTTGCCGAAGGACTAGCGAACGTGTTGAAACACGCGGAGGCGACCAGGGTGCATGTCGGGGTCGTGCAGATCGACGGGGCTCTGGAGCTGACGGTCGACGACGACGGTGTCGGGTTCGACGCAGAGGGGACCCACCGTGCCGGTCTCGCCGGTCTGTCTGATCGGTTCGCCGCCTTGGCCGGCACCGTCAAAGTGGACGCGACCTCGGGCCAGGGAACCGTGTTGCGGGCCCGTTTGCCGGTAGACGGGAGTGTCCTGTGATGCGCGTCGTAATCGCCGACGACCACTACCTGGTCCGTGAGGGCACTCGGCGTCTGCTCGAGGCGTCGGGAGAGGTGGTGGTGTTGGCTGCGGTGGAGAACGGCGATCAGCTGCGGGCTGCGGTCGACAGGCTGTTGCCCGACGCGGTGGTGGTCGACATCCGGATGCCGCCCGGCCATCAGATGGAGGGCATCGAGGCGGCGCACGACATTCGGGCCGACCATCCCGACGTCGGAGTAGTCGTGTTGTCGGCGCACGCCAACCCGCTGTACGCGTTCGAGGTCTTCAAGAACGGCACTGCCGGTCTGGCGTACCTGTTGAAGGACAGAGTCGGTGATCTGGACGAGCTGCTCAGGGCGTTGCGGGAATCGGTAGCCGGAGGCTCGGTGATCGACCCGCTGGTGGTAGAGGCACTGCTGCAGCGCCAGCGCAGCCCGCGAGACCTGCTGTTGGACACGCTCACCGCAAGGGAGGCCGAGGTACTCGCGTTGATGGCGCAGGGTCGCTCGAACCGGGCGATATCCGACGGACTGTTCATCTCACAGTCCGCCGTGGAGAAGCACATCAACGCCATCCTCGCCAAGCTCGGCCTGCCTCCCGGCGAAGGGGAGACACACCGCAGGGTGGCGGCCGTTCTGGCATTTCTGAAGGACCAGTCCGGATAGTCGCTACGGCGCCCCTTCGACTCTCCGGAGCTGGCTCAGCAGGTACTCGAGGTGGTCGGCACCCAGATGCGACCACACCCAGTAGGTGCAGTCGAACCCGGCGACGTCGACGAACACCTCGGTGCCGTAAGAGTACGGGCCGGTCAGGGTGCGGCCCTCGCTGCCGTCCGACCACGTGTAGGTGA
>CBEVHI010000290.1:0-2490 GCA_965549635.1 uncultured bacterium
TTTCCCCCGGGCAGCTCGCCGTCCTTGCGGGAGCCGGGTCGGTGTTGGAGGCGCTTTTCTATGCGATCTGCGATCCGGGCGACGGGGTGTTGATCCCGACTCCTAGCTATTCCGGTTTCTGGGCCGATCTCGAGACCCGGGATCAGTTGACGATCGTCCCGGTGCATTGCACCAGCGATGAGGGGTTCCGTCTGACCCGACAGGGGCTGGACGCTGCTGTGGCGAGTGCCGAACGGCCGTTGAGGGCGTTGTTGTTCACTACACCCAGCAACCCGCTCGGCTGGGTGTACGACGCCGGCGAGATCAGGGACATCCTCCAGTGGGCGGAGGATCGGGATATCCACGTGGTGTTCGATGAGATCTACGCGCTTTCGGTGTACGGCGATTCTCCGTTCGTCAGCGCAGCTTCGCTCCGGGCTTCGCTGGGTGAGAAGGCTCATCTTGTGTGGGCTTTCAGCAAGGACTTCGGGATGAGCGGACTGCGGTGCGGTGTCTTGCTCTCCGAGAATGAGGCGGTGCTCAATGCCGTCGACGGTCTCGCCTACTGGGCTTGTTGTTCGGGGGATACCCAACAGTTACTCGAGCAGATGATCGCCGACGACACGTGGGTAGATGCGTACCTTGCAGAGAATCGGAGTCGGCTCGGAGAGGCGTATACAAGAGCCACCGCGGCCCTTGAAGCCATCGATGTTCCCTACTTTCCAGCCGAGGCGGGGTTCTTCGTCGTGTGTGATATGCGGCGGTTCATGACGGAGGTCAGCTGGGCAGCGGAAGACGCACTGTGGCGATCACTCCTCGAGACGGCCAACATCAACTTGACTCCGGGCGCAGCGTGTCACATCGGTGAACCCGGGTTCATGCGACTGTGCTTTGCCAGCGAACCCACCGATGCTGTGGTTGCCGGCATCGAACGTATGGGTTACGTGCTCGGGCCAGATGGCGGAAGCTGACCGCCACAATCGTCTAGTGTCCTGAGTCGTAAGTTCGTGCTGATGTCCCCGAGCCATTCGGCGTCATCTGGCCAGGACGCAGGACGAAGGCGCACCTGGAGGTGCGTCAAGGACGAGGACGCCGCCAGGGGCGTCGATGGCCGGTGACATTCTGTACATGACTTGTGACTCGGGACACTAGGTGGTCGGCTCGAACCCCTCCCAGTCAAGCTCCCACAGCTGAGCGGGTTCAGCGATGCCTTTCAACATCTGCTCACCGGCGTCCCTGAATCTGAATCCCTTGCCGGCGACCAATTGACGAACAACGTCGCTCACCAGGATCTGCCGACCGATTGCCCGACCAGCAACTCTGGCAGCAGCGATTACCGATGCGCCGAAAAGATCGCCGTCCTCCGCAATGGGTTCCCCAGCGTTGATCCCGATGCGAACTGACAGAGGCTCACCTGCGAGGCTCGTTATCTCCCGTTGGAGGGCCACAGCACAATCGAGAGCCTGTTGAGCGGATGCGAAGCTCGCCAGGAACCCATCGCCCATCGCCTTTACCTCTCCACCGCCATGGGCTGCCAGGGCGCTTCTCGTGATTCGCTCATGATCTCGGAGGATCTCCCGACCTGTCTCATCCCCCAACCGCTGCATCATCTCGGTGTGACCTTCGAGATCGGTGAACATGATGGTCCGGATCGACGGTCCCGCAATCGATTCACCACCGGCGCGCTCTCCCGGGTCTACCTCGCGGAGAAAACCCAGGAGTGCGGAGGTCGACGCCGGGTCCGTCGTGATCATCATGCTCGAACCTTCGAGAAAGACCAGCCTTGAAGCGGGCAGGTCACGAGTGAGCAATCGCGAGTCTGCGAGGTGACGCCCAGCGTTCGTCTCGACAAAGAAGTAACTCGGCGGCTCTTTTCGCTGGACGATGAGCACGGGGCAGTCAACCTGCGTCAGTAGGTCCATGACGTCATCGTCCGATGCGGCAGCCAACGTTGCGAAGAAGTCCTTCTTATCTGTGGCAGCCTCGACCCACTTGGCAAACCACGTCCGCTCCGGGCCCTCCCAGCCAGCCAGACTCACTGCGAGCAGATTCGCGAAAAGGCGCCAGTCGGCGTCAGCAGCGATGGAAAGCAGTTGTTGGGTGACCGACCGGGGTTGGTCTGGCTCTACCGGCACTACAGACGGACTAGAAAGAATCAACGAAGAGACACGCTGGGGGTGCATTGCGGCGTAACGGAGGGCCACCTTGGCGCTGCCATGAACCCGCAGCGCAACCCTCTCGAAACCAAGGTAATCCTGAAGTGCCAGCAAGTCGCGAAGATGAGCCGCAGGCCCAACATCCTCGACCCCTCGCGTCGACAGCCCGGTGTTTCGCCAGTCGAAACGAACCAATGTTCGTTCCTGGGCGATTCTCTCGTATTGCTCTACCAGAGGAGGGAAAGTCCACTCGAACTCGAAGTACGAAAGGCCCGGCCCAGCAAATGCGTAGAAGAGGGGCGGGCCCTGGCCGCAGACAGAGTAGGCAATCGACACACCGTCACCCGTGTGCACG
>CBEVHI010000291.1:0-2483 GCA_965549635.1 uncultured bacterium
GAACCCAGTTTCTCCGACGCGGCGATCGACTCCTCGAAACCTGCCCGTGCCTCATCCAGGCGGCCCAGCATCGCATAGCCCTCGGCGATGTTGCCCAGTGCCACCGTCACACCGGCCGGATCGTCATAGCGTTTGGCGACCTCCAGCGCCTCCCGGTTGAACTCGATGCTGCGCTCCGGCCCGTATTGCAGGACGGCTGAGATATTGATGAGGGCGGCCGAATACCCTGCCTTCAACTCGGTGGGATCGGCACCTTCGGCGTCGAGTTCCCGATACAGTTCCAGCGATGCGGTCAGATGCACCTCGGCTTCTTCGATGAGGTTCACAAACCCGGCGAGGGTGCCCAGGCCGAGGTGACCTTTGGCTTTGAGAAGCTTGCCGGCAGCTTCGCCGGCCGCCTCCATCGTCTCTCGGAGCCAGCGGATGCCCTCGCTGAAGCGGATCGTGAACCACCAGAATCGCCAGATCGACCCAGCGATACGCAGACCAAGCACCGGATGGTCGGATTCGGTCGACCACAGCATCGCCTGGCGAAGATTGTCAAGATCGGCTTCGATGCGGCCCCACCAGAGCCGTTCGTCCACCCCGCGCACATGCGGTTCTGCTGCCTCGGCGAGTCCGACGAACTGCTCGGCATGACGAAGCCGGAACTCGTCCGCTCCTCCGTGTTCGTCGAGCAGATCCCGGGCGAACTGGCGGATCGTCTCCATCAACGCGTACCGGGCCTCGCTGCTCGACGTGTCGGCTGCGACCAGGGACTTGTCGACCAGCGAGGGGATCAGCTCGAGAACGTCGAATGGGTCGATCTCGTCATCGGCGCAGACGTGTTCGGCGGCTTCGAGGGTGAACCCGCCCTGGAACACCGACAGCCGCTCGAACAGGCTCCGCTCGGTTGGAGTGAGCAGCTGATACGACCAGTCGATCGCCGCGGCCAGTGTCTGCTGACGTGGCAGCGCGGTCCGGGATCCGCCGGTGAGGAGACGAAAGCGGCGATCGAGATGCTCGGCGATCTGCTGGGGGCTGAACGAACGGATCCTCGCCGCCGCCAGCTCCAAGGCGAGGGGCATCCCATCCAGTCGGATGCAGATCTCTGCAACTGCGGGAGCGTTCTCCTCGGTGAGATGGAAGTCAGGCTGCGATGCCGCCGCCCGCTCGACGAACAGGCGCACCGCGTCGTACCTGGCCAGCTCGCGTGCACTGAACGTGCCCGCGTGATCGGGCAGCGACATCGACCGCATCCCGTAGGCGACCTCACCGCCGATCCCGAGCAGCTCCCTGCTGGTGGCGATGACGGACACACCGGCGGTGCCGGTCAGGATCGCATCGACCAGACTTGCGCTGGCACTGATCAGATGTTCGCAATTGTCGATCACGAGCAGCGCGTTGGAGTCGGCCAGCTGCTCGACGAGCGAGTCGATCAGCGGATGGCCCGGCTGTTCGGCAACACCGAGTGCTGATGCGGTGGCGGAGACGACCAGCTCCGGATCGGTGACCGCGGCGAGCTCCACCAGCCAGGTCCCCCCGGGGAACTCCGTGATCATCGACGCCGCCACCTGCAGCGCCAGACGGGTCTTTCCGGCACCCCCGACGCCGGTGACCGTGACGAGGCGGGATCCACGTGCCAGCTTCTCGACCTCGGCGAGTTCCTGATCTCTGCCGACGAAACTCGTGGCGAGGGTGGGAAGGTTGTTGGGGATTTCGTCGAGCGTCACCAGCGACGGAAACCCGGAAGGCAGGTCGCCGCCTGCCAGCTGATAGACGCGTTCGGGCCGGACAAGGTCGCGGATACGGTGCTCGCCCAGGTCGATCAGGCGCAAACCGTCGGCAAGCTGGGACCCGGCGAGACGTTCGGTCACGAGCCCGACGAGGATCTGGCCCCCATGGCCGGCGGCGAGCAGCCGGGATGCGCGGTTCAGTGCGGGGCCGAAGAAGTCGTCGCCACGGGCTTCCGCCTCACCGGTGTTGACCGCCATCCGAACCTTCAGGACACCCACATCCGGATGCGGCTGTGCGCAGATGCGCTGCTGGGCTTCCGCCGCGGCGGCGACCGCATCCACAGCGGAGGAGAAAACGGCAAGGATTCCGTCGCCGGTGTGCTTGAAGACCTTGCCATGGTTCGCCGCAATCGCTTTGGTCAGTGTTTCATCATGCTCGGCGAGGGCGGCGCGCATGGCGTCGGGGTGCGCCTCCCAGAGGCGCGTCGATCCTTCCAGGTCGGTGAACAGGAATGTGTGTGTTGCCAAATGCTCCCTCGCCGAACAGCCTACGGTGGGAGCGGTTCCTATGGGCAAGATTGTCGGATCCAGCCCGGCGTCATCCCAGAATGGAGGACCCGTCCTTCGGATCGACGCGGATCAGCCCGGTCACCGCATCGAAGCCTTGATCGGGGCTCACGATGGTTTCGATGTCGAGTTCCAGACACGTGGCCACATGCACGAGGTCTCGCGCTGACAGCCCCGCGTAGTCTTCGACCAGACCCGACA
>CBEVHI010000292.1:0-2457 GCA_965549635.1 uncultured bacterium
CGGCAGCGGACACGCGATTCAGTGCAACCACCTGGGAGTCGATGCAGCCGGCACGGCGCCGCTGGGCACCGGCCAGTTCTCCGCCAATGTAGCGATCGAAGGCGACGCCTCCGAGGTCGTCGTTGGCACCGACGGCGACGGGACCGGTGATCTGGCAGAACGCAATGTGATGGGTGTCTCCGCGTATGGGGTGTATGTCAACAGCAACGACCACAACTACATCTCCGGCAACTATGTCGGCGTCGGGGCCGACGGCGTAGCCGACGTTGGTGCTCCCGGCGCCTGGGGCGTCTACCTGCGTCAAAGCTCCGACAACAACCTGATCGGCAGTGACCTCGACGGGATTTCAGACGACCTGGAAGGCAACCTCATCGCCAACTACGGGTACGGCGTACTTATCGACGGGGCGTCCGGCGTGGTCGGCAACGACATCGCCGGCAACATCATCGGGATGACCGCCGACGGCACCGGAGCTCATGTCGGCACCGGCATCTATCTCAAGGATCTGACTGCCACGAGCTCGAACAACACGATCGAAGGCAACGTGTTTGGTCAGGGCTCCGCCGGTATCAGGGTCGGAGCTGCCGACACCATGGTGACGGTGAGGCGCAATGTCGTCGGGTCGAACCGATCCGGGACCGTCCTCTACCCGGTGGTCGGCGGCATCCAACTCGAAGGAAGCGGGACCTATCAGGTTTCGAGCAACGCGGTCCGCAACGCGTCGGCGTTCGGGATCCAGATCAGCGGGACCGCCACCGTGGGGTTTGGGTCGTGGAACTGCATCGAAAGCAACGCCAATGGGGTGCAGAACCTCACCGGTGTCCCGGTTGACTTGACGTTGAACTGGTGGGGCGACGCCTCCGGTCCGTCGGGGTTCGGACCCGGGAGTGGCGACTGGGTGTCCGCAAATGTGACGTTTGACCCCTGGTTGTTCTACCCACCGGTGTCCTGTCACTTCCTGACGGTGCGAGTTGCCGGTCTCGACCGGTTTGCCACTGCTGTCGAGGTGTCGAAGTACGCGGATCCGGGGGCGATGGCATCGACCGTGTTCGTCGCCAACGGACTCAACTACCCGGACGCCCTGGCAGGCGGCGCCGTTGGCGTCCCGGTGCTGCTCGTGCGACCCGACTCGATCCCGGCGGTCACCGCCGACGAGTTGACACGGCGGGCACCCTCCGAGATCGTGGTTCTCGGCGGTGAAGCAGCCGTGTCTTCCGCTGTGAAGACGTCCCTTGGCGCCTACGCGCCGACCGTGCGGCGTCTCGCCGGCCCGGATCGGTTCGCCACGGCCGCGGCGATCTCGGCCGACTACTGGGCGAGCGCAGGGGTGGTGTACCTGGCGTACGGGTTGAACTTCCCGGACGCTCTGGCGGGGGTGCCGGCCGCACTGCCGGAGGGCGCTCCCCTATTGCTTACCCGTACCGATACCGTTCCGCCGGTCACAGCAAACGAACTGACACGCCTGTCGCCGACAGAGGTCGTGTTGCTGGGCGGCACGGGGGTGATCTCCGATGCCGTTCGGACTCAGGTGGAGACGTTGCTGCCGGGGGTTACGGCGACGAGGCTCGCCGGCGCATCCCGGTTCGGAACAGCGGCGGCGGTCAGCCAGCGGATGTACTCTGGTCGAGCGGACGTAGTGTTTGTGGCCAACGGTCTTGGGTTTCCAGATGCGTTGGCGGGTGGCCCGGCGGCAGATATGGAGGGGGCACCCTTGCTGTTGGTGCGCACCGATTCGATCCCTCCGGAGACCGAGGCGGAGATCCTGCGGTTGGCACCCCAACGGATCGTGATCTTGGGCGGCACCGGGGTCGTATCCGACACCGTCGCCACCCAACTCGAGGCGCTGATCGGACCGTAAGCGCCGAAGCCACAGGGTGTTGCATACGAGAGGGGGCCACCCCACCGGGTGGCCCCCTCGGCTTTGCAGCCGAGGCGAGATTCTCAGAACACCCCGGCATCCGAAAGAGCACTACGTGTTGTTGAATCGTCGAGAGGCGGACCGTTGAAGTAGTATTTGCGGAGAGAAACCGCACACCTGCGGGCATCTGTGCCAGCGCTGATTCGTTGAAGGAGTTGTGATGGCAATGGTGGTCAAGGTCGCGAAGATGGCTGTGATTGTGGTGGCCGGTTTCCTGCTGTCGGTCCTCGTGATGAACCTGATCGGTGGGGCCGCCGGCCGCACTCCTGAACAGATCGGTGTGCTCTACGGCATCGGTCAACTGGCCGTGTGGATCGGGTTCGTGGTCATAGTCGCCAGGCTGACCACACATCTGGGCGACCGGCCGTAGGCGGGGTCCCACAGCTCCGCACGAGGAGGGAGACGAGGAAGCGGCGGAGCGCCGCGACCGTCACGGCGGCAAGCTGACACGAGGTACGCAGGTACACTCGCCGGCGTGAAGATCTACACCAAGAAGGGTGACGACGGGACCACCGGGCTGTTCTACGGAGGCCGGGTTC
>CBEVHI010000293.1:0-2427 GCA_965549635.1 uncultured bacterium
GACTCGGTAGCATGACGGCATGAGGAGCGGATCATGACCCAGGTGCGATGCGGACGATGCCAGACCCAGTTCGCGGTGCAGGGCCCCGGTCGGTACCCGTGTCCGGCCTGTGGGGCGGTCAACGAGGTGCGAAGCGCGCCACCCGCAGATCTTCTTCGAGAGCGGCCCGCACCGGAGCCTGCGCAGACGTCGCCGCGCCGAACCTGTGCCGGCTGCGGCTTCTCGTTCATCGTTGGAGATGTCGAGGTGGCGATCTGTCCCAACTGTGGGGCGGAAGTGCCGGGAGGTGATGCGTGAGCGGACGGGAACAGTGGGAGCACGACTACGCGAAAGGGCGCCTGCGTCGCGAGCGTTTCGAGACGCTGTCCTTCGAGGAAGTCCCCGCACTCGGTCTGCCCGACGACGGTGACCCCGATCCCCGCATCGGTTACCCCGGCCAGTTCCCCTACACCCGTGGCATCCATCCGTCCGGCTACCGGGGGCGTCTGTGGACCACCCGCCAGTTCGCCGGGTTCGCCGGGGTGGCCGAGACCAACGAACGGTTCCGCAACCTGCTCGCCAAAGGCCAGAACGGCCTCTCGGTGGCGTTCGACATGCCGACGCTGATGGGCATCGACTCGGACGACCCGCGTTCACTTGGCGAGGTCGGCAAGTGCGGAGTCGCCGTCGATTCCGCCGACGATATGAAGCGGCTCTTCGACCGGATTCCCCTCGGCGACGTGTCTGTTTCGATGACGATCAACGGACCGGCAGAGGTGCTCTTCGCCTTCTTCCTCGTCGCCGCCGAGGAGCAAGGAGTCGACTGGAAGGACGTCCGGGGGACGCTGCAGAACGACATCCTCAAGGAGTACATCGCCCAGAAGGAGTGGATCTTCCCGCCCGCTCCGCACATGCGGATCATCGTCGACATGATCGACTTCTGCACCCGCGAAGTGCCGCAGTGGAACACGATCTCCATCTCCGGCTACCACATCCGCGAGGCCGGAGCGACGGCGGCCGAGGAACTGGCGTTCACGCTCGGCGACGGGTTCGCCTACGTCGAGGCCTGTCTGCGTCGCGGCCTGAAGATCGAGGAGTTCGCTCCCCGCCTGTCGTTCTTCTTCGACGCCCACCTCGACTTCTTCGAAGAGATCGCCAAGTTCCGGGCGGCCCGGCGCATCTGGGCTCGCTGGATGCGCGACAAGTACGGGACGACCGACGAGCGGTCTCTCAAGCTGCGATTCCACACCCAGACCGCCGGGGTGTCGCTGACGGCGCAACAGCCGGAGAACAACATCGTGCGCACGGCCATCGAAGCGCTCGCGGCGGTGCTGGGCGGCACCCAGAGCCTGCACACCAACGCCCTCGACGAGGTGTACGCGCTGCCGACCGAGAAGGCGGCAGAGATCGCACTGCGCACCCAGCAGGTGATCGCCGAGGAGACCGGCGTGGCCAACACGATCGACCCGCTGGGCGGATCCTGGTTCGTCGAGGAGATGACCGACAAGGTCGAAGCGCAAGCCGAGGCGATCTTGGAGAAGGTTCTCACGATCGGGGACGGCTCGATGCTCGACGGGACCCTGCGCGGCATCGAGGAGAACTTCTTTCAGGGGGCCCTCGCCGACTCTGCGTATCAGTTCGAGAAGGCCGTCGGGACCGGTGAGCGATCGATCGTCGGAGTCAACACCTATGTCGACGACGTCGAGACACCGATCGAGACGCTCGTCATCCCCGAAGAAGTCGAGAGGGCACAGTGCGAGGCGGTGGGGAGCTTGCGGTCCGCAAGGAACCAGCAGGCTGTCGACGCGGCGCTGAAGGCACTCGAAGAAGGCGCCCGTGGCGACGCCAATCTGATGGAGTTGATGATCGACGCCGCCCGGGTACGGGCGACCGAAGGTGAGGTCATCGGCACGTTGAAGGAAGTGTTCGGTTCATACCATGAGTCGGTTCGCATCTGATCTACGGCGTGCAGCCGTGCACGCAGTGATGGCAGGCTGGTTCGCCGTCGCCCCGTCGACGGTGCCGCCGTGGCGGCTGTCACCAGCGTCGCCGCCCGGGCTCGTGCTGCCGGTTGGCGAACCGGTCCGTTGGTTCACGAGTGGAGGTTCGTATGGCACACGTCCTTGACCCCGAGTCCGAACCGCAGGCCGAGAACTTCCGCGACGCCCTCGTCGATGCGTTCAACGCGCGCGATCTCGACGGTGTCGGTGAACTGCTTGGAGAAGAAGTCACATCAGATGTGTTCGACGGTGTTGGGGTCGACGCGGCGTTGGAGGGGTTGAGTTCCTTCTGGATTCGCTACCCGCAGCTCGTGGCCTCACGGGGTGAGTGTGAGGACGACTGCGTGATCGCCCTGTGGCTGCCGGGAGAGGACGGGAAGTTCCACTCGGTCGGGTTCCTCGAGTTGACCATCGAAGATGACTGCATCGAGCATGTGACCTACATCGA
>CBEVHI010000294.1:0-2424 GCA_965549635.1 uncultured bacterium
CATCTCCCGCCCGAACTCCGAACCCGCTGACCCAGCCGAACCCAGGGCTCAGGAGTACCGCCACGGTACCTACCAACCCTGGGCTCAGGAGTACCGCCACGGTACCTACGAGCCCTGGGTTCGGGGGTACCGGCCTCACCACCCGGGTGGCCACGCCTCCACGAAAGCGGCCTGTTCGACGGTCTCTGGGGACCGGCGATGGCCGGCCCCACGATCGCCCCTGCGAAGTCGCGTCAGCAGGTCCAGCGCCTCCTCGGCATGAGCAAGCTCATGACGCACCAGCCAGCAACCGATGACCGTTCCGGTGCGACCGATCCCGCCCCAGCAGTGCACATACACGGTGTGTCCATCACCGAGAAGGTGGTCGATGGTGTCGAGCGTGTCGACCATCGCATCGACTGGCGGCACATCCAGGTCACGGATGGGGTGTCGAGCGACGACGACGTGATCCCCCAGGAAGGCGTCGTACCGGTTGAGGGTGGCGTCGACCGAAGAGCGATCGAGGTCCTGGGTCAGGTTGACGAAGGCGGTCACACCGGCATCGAGGAGACGGAGGACCATCGATCCGTCGGTCGGGTCGAGACTTGCGGGATAGGCCCCGGCGGCAAGTTCGTTCTCAACGACCCAGTACGACCTATTCGTCGGTGCGGACGCCGTCGGGATCTCCATCCCCTCACGGTACCCGCGAACCCTGGGCTCAGGAGTACCGCCACGGTACCTACGAGCCCTGGGTTCGGGTGTACCGGGTAGGCTGCGCGGCCATGACCTTCGTGTACCCGCAAGCGAAACGAGTCGATCAGGTCGACGACTACCACGGCACTGCGGTCGAGGATCCGTACCGATGGCTCGAGGACCCCGGCAACGACGCAACGAAGGCGTTCATCGCCGCCGAGAACGAACTCACCTTCGGCTACCTGCACAACCTGGCCGAACGGCAGCGACTGCGGGACCGCATCGCCCAACTGTGGGACGTCCCCCGCACCGAAGCACCACAGCGTCGCTCCGCAACGACCGTCTGGGCCCACAATGACGGGCTGGCGAACCAACCGACCTTCTACGTCCAGGACGGCGGCGGAACTCGTGAGTTGCTCGACCCGAACGCCCTGTCCGACGATGGCACCGTCGCGGTGGTGGTGACCTCCCTGTCCGACGACGGTCGGTATCTCGCCTACACGACCGCCGAAGCCGGCTCCGACTGGCAGACCCTCCACATCCGGGACACGGCCACCGGTGGGGACCTGCCAGAGGTGCTGCGCTTCGTGAAACACACCGCGATCGCCTGGCATCAAGACGGGTTCTTCTACTCCCGCTTTCCCGAGCAGGACCCAGCATCGACCGAACCGTCGCGGAACCAGTCGGTCTGGTTCCATCGTCTCGCCACCGACCAGGCCGACGACATCGCCGTCTGGTCCAACCCGGAGAACCCTGATCTGAGCTACTCCCCCGAGACGTCGGGCAGCTACCTGGTCCTGACCGAAACGGACGGCACCTCCCACGCCAACGGCTTGCTGTGGCGCCCGATCGACGGAGGTGAGTGGGCCCGTCTGTATCCCCCAGGTGTGGCGATGCACCAGTTTGTCGCTGCGCTCGACGACTACTTCCTCCTCCACACCGACCGGGACGCCCCCAACGGCCGGGTTGTGCAGGTGCATCCCGGCGATCCGGAGATGTTCTCCGACGTCGTCCCCGAAGGAGACCCGATCGAGATGGTCACGGTCGGGGCCGATCGACTCATCGTGACCCGCCTCTCAGAGGCATCGCACCGGGTCGAGTTGTACGGACTCGACGGAGTCCCTGACGGAGAGATCCGGCTACCGGACCTTGGCACCGTCACCGAAGTGTCCGGCCACATCGACGAGCCGGACCTCTTCATAGGGTTCGAGTCGTTCGCCCACCCACCGTTGGTGATCGGGTGGAGCGGCGGAGTCACTTCCCCCTTTGGCGACGCACCTTCATTGATCGATCCGGACCAGATCGTGGTGGAACGCCGCTACGCCACCTCATCCGACGAGGCCACGGTCGGCATGTTTGTCGTCCGCCTCGCGGACACGCCGCTGCCGGCTCCGACAGAGCTGTACGGGTACGGCGGATTCGCCATCAACATGACCCCCATGTTCATGCCCGCCCGCCTGGCGTTCCTGGAAGAAGGCGGGATCGTCGTGGTCGCCAACCTTCGCGGCGGCATCGAGAACGGCGAACCGTGGCATCTGCAGGGGATGCTCGGCTCCAAACAACAGGTGTTCGACGATTTCGTCGCATGCGCGGAGCAACTGATCGCCGACGGAGTTACGACCAGCGACAAGCTGGGCATCCGCGGCCGCTCCAACGGAGGGCTGCTCACGGGCGCAACGATGTTGCAACGCCCCGATTTGTTCGGGGCGGCGATCGTCCAGGTGCCGGTCACCGACATGCTTCGCTTCCAGC
>CBEVHI010000295.1:0-2422 GCA_965549635.1 uncultured bacterium
GGGTGTCTGCGCCGGCGGCGGAGCAAGCCCCTGTCGCGGCTGCTCCTCAGCCTGCGGCTCCGGTCGTGGAGACTCCCGCTGCTCCTGTTGCTGCTGCCCCTGCTGGTTCGGTGGTTTCTCTGGAGGAGGCTGCTGCGAAGTTGGGGATGCCGGAGAAGTTGTTGCGTCGGTCCGCTGAGGCGAAGGCGAAGGCGTTGGGGGTGCCGTTGGAGGAGGTCTTGGCCGACATGTTGGGGGTGTCTGCGCCGGCGGCGGAGCAAGCCCCTGTCGCGGCTGCTCCTCAGCCTGCGGCTCCGGTCGTGGAGACTCCCGCTGCTCCTGTTGCTGCTGCCCCTGCTGGTTCGGTGGTTTCTCTGGAGGAGGCTGCTGCGAAGTTGGGGATGCCGGAGAAGTTGTTGCGTCGGTCCGCTGAGGCGAAGGCGAAGGCGTTGGGGGTGCCGTTGGAGGAGGTCTTGGCCGACATGTTGGGGGTGTCTGCGCCGGCGGCGGAGCAAGCCCCTGTCGCGGCTGCTCCTCAGCCTGCCGCTCCGGTCGTCGAGACTCCCGCTGCTCCCGTCGCCCCATCCGAGGTACCCGTCACCGTGGAACCTGCCGGTGTCGTCGCTGAGCCACAGGCGGCGAGTCTTCCTGCAGCTGCGGGGTCCGACGAGGTAGACCCTTGGCCTGCGCTCTTCCGCATCGAGCTCTTCACGGCAATCATCTCTGCGGTCTTCCTCGCACTCCTCGCCCTGGCCGGCCCGGCTCCGCTATTTGAACCGGCGAGTGGGGTCGTCGACCCCTCCAAGGCACCCTGGTACCTCTTGTGGATGCAGCAGTTGCTGGCGTGGCTGCAGCCCCAGGTGGCGGCGTTCTTCATTCCGCTTGTGATCATCGTCGGCCTCTTCGCAGTTCCGTTCATCGACCGGTCGACGGACAGAGAAGGCCGACGCGTCGGGCTGCTCGTCTTTGGGTTCTTCGTGCTTGCCCTGGTCGTCCTGACGATCCTCGGGTTCATCTCTCGGGCGAGTGGATTCGGCTATCCCTGGCTGGGAGCCTGATGAGCGCCATCGACATCTTCTCGATCTCGCTGCTGGTCATCGCCGGTCTGGCCGTCGCCGCTGCACTGGCGATCGCGAACGACAAGCGCTGAAGCCGGCCGGAAGGCCCGTCCTCAGGCAGAACGCTGGCGGGCCGATGCGTAGTAGCCCAACACGTGCAGTTCAGTTGCGAGATCGACGTGCCTGACAAAAACGTGTCGGGGAATCTTCAACAGCGTAGGTGCGAAAGTGAGGATGCCGGTCACACCCGCGTCGACGAGTCGATCTGCGGCGTCCTGGGCGGCGTCGGGGGGAACCGTGATGATGCCGAATGCACGCTCGGAGCCGGCAAGATCCGTGGCCATGACACTCGGGTGGCGCACGAGCAGACCGTCGACGCGTGTCCCGACCTTGGCCTCGGAGGAGTCGTAGATGCCAATCACGTGAAGGTCCTGCTCCTCAAACCCCTCATAGTGGGCGAGCGCCGTTCCGAGACGGCCCGCACCGATGATCACGACGTCCCATGAGCGCGTGAGTCCAAGCTGGGTGCGGATCTCCGAGGCGAGTCGATCGACGTCGTAGCCGACGCCGCGGACACCGTGTGAGCCGAGGTAGGAGAGATCCCGTCGCACGGTTGCAGCGGTCTCATCCGCCAGTCGAGCCATCTCGGTGGACGAGATCGTCTTCATCCCCGACGTGAACTGCTCCAGGCAGAACAGGTAGCGAGGAAGACGGTTGACGGTCGGCTGTGGGATATTGGACACCGGCAGCACGTTATTCGCCGGTCGGGATCGGCCGAAATCCGCGAGCGCGGCTGCTGGGTGGACTCGCCAACGACAATCGTAGGCGACGGAATCATTGATACCCCTAGGGGGTATCATGACGGTTTGGAGGACAACATGCGGAAACTACTCATGCTGGCCGCCGCCCTGGCAATCGTTGCCGGCGCATGCGGCGGCACAGCCTCGATCTCTCAGGAGATCACCACGATCACACCGTCGGCGGCATATCAGACGATCCAGGCCGACTCCGGCGATCCGGGATTTGTGCTACTCGATATCCGAACACCGGAGGAGTACGCGGCAGGCAAGATCGCCGGCGCGGGGAACCTCGACTTCTACGCTCCCGACTTCCGGGACAGTCTGAGCCGCCTGGACAAGAACGTCCACTATCTCATCTACTGCCACACAGGGAACCGGAGCGGTCAGGCTTTGGGGATCATGCGGGAGCTTGGCTTCACGCAGGTGGAGGACATCGGCGGTGGAATCGCTGCCTGGGCCCAACAGGGATACCCGATCGCTCCGTAGCGGTGTGTCGGCCAAGTGGCGCCCGGGTATCTGCGAGGGTCCGACGTCATCTGGCCGGGACGCAGGTCGAAGACCCCTTCCGTTCTCGGCTGCGCCGAG
>CBEVHI010000296.1:0-2418 GCA_965549635.1 uncultured bacterium
CTCCCCCCTTCGGGGTACTCCCCCCAACGTCGGCCTCCGGCCTCCTGGGGGGAGAAATCAACTGGCGTGAGCCATCTGTCCCCCCAGCAAACGAAGTGAGGAATCTGTCCCCCCAGGGAGCGAAGCGACCATTGGGGGGAAGGCACCGCAAGGCGAAGCCGCCGCGGTAGGGGGGCAGTAGCAGCCCCGAGACATCAGCCGCGTTCCTACTGACAACTGACAACTGAGGACCGGTTCCCCCCTCCCCCCTTCGGGGTACTCCCCCCAACGTCGGCCTCCGGCCTCCTGGGGGGAGAGATGACTGGTTACCCGCTCGCGCCGCCGGTGAAGTTCCACTCCGCCAGGTGCAGCGAGGGTGCGTGCACCATCCCCGGACCGAACTCCCCGTTGCCGAATCGGGCGTCCGAAGCGACCCCGTGCACATGCCCGGGTGCCAGCGCTTCGACGAACGACTGCGTGAACCGAAGGTTGGTGACCGGACGGACAATCTCGCCGTGTTCGATCAGGAACGTCCCGTTACGCGTCAGACCGGTGACGACCTGGGTCTTCGGATCGAGAATCCGGCAGTAGTTGAACTCGGTGACAAGGAGACCACGTTCGACAGAGCCGATCAGCGACTCGACCGTGGTATCTCCTGCGGGAACGAACATGTTCGTGGGAAGGGCACCGAAGCCATCGCCTCCCGGCACTGCATGTCCCGTCGAGTCTGCCCCCATCTGTCGAGCCAGGCGTCTGTTGAGCGCAACCTGCTGCGTGACACCGCCCTCAACGAACGAGACCTTGCGTTTGGGGGTGCCCTCGGCATCGAACGGTGCACCGATCGCCCGGGGGTCCGTCGCGTCGTCCCACAGGTCGATGAGAGGATCGAACTGCTGTCCACCGACCTCAACGAATGACCTCTGCTCCAACGCCGCCTTGCCGTTGAGGCCATAGAAGGCAAGGAAAGTGAAGAGTGTGGCCACCGCGCTCGGCTCGAGGATCACTTCGTATCGACCAGGCTCCAGATCGACGGCACCTTCGCCGGACCGGGCCTTCTTCGCTGCGGCCTGGCCCGCTTCCGGCCCGTCGAGATCCGCGAAGCGGACCGCGGTCTGATGCGCGGAACCGGCCGAGGTCGGTGTCTGCTGGATCCCATCGAGGGTGGCTCTGGTCGTCATGGCCTCAACCCGCTGTCCGGCCGAATTGGCGAACGTCACCCGGGTGCTGTCGGTGGCACAGAAACCCGCTGCCGACAGGCCGCGTCCGCCGGCGACGAACTCACCGACGACTTCCGCCCGCTGGGCAGGGGAAACGATGTCGGGAGTCTCGCTCTGCGCTTCGATCCCGGCAACCGGACCCACGCCCGGCCACAGATCGTCGACAGGACGCAGCGCCGCCGCCTCGATCGTCGTCTCGACGAGCCTGCGGATCCCTGCACCGGAAGCATCCGTTGTCGTGGAGGATGCGACCCTTCCATTTACGGCGACCTTCAGCGTGACTACGAGTTGCTCTTCCGCCACATTCTGATGGATGTGCGAGTTGGCGAACCGGGTCAGTCCAGTCGGGCCCGTGTACACGGTGACTTCCGATTCGCCGCGGCCGCCGACCAGTCCGATCACACGATCTGCGATGTCGAATTCTCTGCTCATCCGAGCACCCCCACGCGCACGTTCTGGAATCGGCCGGGCGAAGCCGAGTGGCCGGTGTGCCCGACCTGCATCGGTTGCCCCTTCCCGCAGTTCGGCGTCCCCCAGTGGACCCGCTCGTCCTCGCCGGCAAGCATGTCGAGTGAACCCCAGAACTGGGGGGTAATCCCGGTGTAGGTGGGGTTGCGAACCATCCTGCCGAGCTTGCCGTTCTTGATCTCCCATCCGACCTCGCAGCCGAACTGAAAGTTGAGCCGCTTGTCATCGATCGACCACGAACGGTTCGTGGAGCAATACAAGCCTTCTTTGGTGTCGGCGATCATCTCCTCGAGTGAGGAGTCCCCCGCTAGGAGTCCGACGTTGGTCATGCGCACCATCGGCAGCCGGTTGTAGCCGTCGGCTCGAACCATTCCCCCGGGGGGGACACCGGCAATCGCGGCCGAATCCCTTCCTGACAGCACCCCGACCCATATGCCTTCCCGCACAATGTCGACCGGTTGGGCAGGTGTCCCTTCGTCGTCATAGCCGAATGTGCCGAGCGCCCCGGGGATGGTGGCATCGGCGGTGATGTTCATGACCGGCGACCCGTATCGAAACGATCCGAGGTTGGCGAGATCCAGGAATGAAGTGCCTGCGAAAGCTGCCTCCCAGCCGAGTATGCGGTCGAGCTCGATGGCATGACCGACCGACTCGTGAATCTGCAGGGCAAGCTGGCTCCCTTCCAGGATCAGTGTGGTTGTCCCGGCAGGACACGGGTCGGCGCCCAGAAGGGCGACCGCCTCCTCGGCGACAC
>CBEVHI010000297.1:0-2416 GCA_965549635.1 uncultured bacterium
CGGATCCGCTCCCGTGTGACGTTGAAGTGCTTGCCCACCTCTTCGAGGGTGCGCACCCGACCGTCCTCGAGACCGAACCGCATCACGATCACCTGACGTTCCCGCTCGTTCAGTTCATCGAGAGCGTGGGCCACGTACTCCTGCAGTAGCTTGAACGCGGCCGCCTCGACCGGTACGTCGGCCTCTGGGTCCTGCACGAAGTCGCCGAGTGTCGAGTCGTCCTCCTCCCCCAGCGGCGTCTCCAACGACACCGGGTCCTGGGCGATGCGGCGCAGCTCCGAGACCCTGTCGGGGTCCACCTCCAGCTCGACGGCGATCTCAGCGATGGTGGGTTCCCTGCCGAACTCCTGGAGGAGCCGCCGCTGCGCACGGGCGAGTTTGTTGATCGTCTCCACCATATGCACCGGAACCCTGATCGTTCGCCCCTGGTCGGCGAGTGCACGTGTCACCGACTGCCTGATCCACCACGTTGCATACGTCGAGAACTTGAAGCCCTTGCGATAGTCGAACTTCTCCACGGCCCGCATGAGGCCCAGGTTGCCCTCCTGGATCAGATCCAGCAGCGGCATTCCCCGCCCCACGTACCGTTTGGCGATCGACACGACCAGCCGCAAGTTCGCCTCGACAAGTCGCTGCTGGGCCGAATCGCCCCTGCGACGGTCCCGTTCGAGAATCGCCCTGTCCTCGGTGCTGAGCGTGACCTCTTCGGCCTTCAGCCGCTCCGACGCCCGGCGGCCTCCTTCGAGCAGCATGGCCAGCTCGACTTCCTGCTGAGGCGTCAACAGGGCGACACGACCGATCTCACGCAGATACATACGGACAGGATCTGAGACGGCCATGAGATCGTCCTCGACGACCCCGGTGTCGAGAACATCTTCGCTGTCCTCGACGATGCGCAGGTCCCTGGCACGAAGCCGGTCGGAGACCTGGTCGAACGCCTCCGCAGGCGCCTTCTGGTCCTCCAGTTCCTGTTGTATCTCGCCGACGGTCACGAACCCGCGCTGACGGGCTCGCTTGGCGAGCATGTCGACCAGTCTCTGAAAAGGTTCCAAGGGAGCTCCGTATCGTCGTTCGCGTCACACCGTCTTGCGCTTCGTGCGCTCCAAACCTATCAACTCTTCGAAGAGGGCGGAATGGGCTTCTGGATCGGCCCCGGGGTCGATGCGCTCGATCCGACGCCGCAGCTCGGCGGCACGGGCATCGAGGCGGGCGAGTTCGAGCCTGCGAACAAGCGCAGCCGGATTCTCGAGTGGCTGCTCATCGACGATCAACGATCTGATCAGCCGGCCGACCTCATCGTCGCGCTCTCCGATCGCCTCGGCCAGATCCGGCCTCATTCCCGGGCGGAGACTCACCAGAGCGCGTTTGAGCAGATCGTAGGCTTCCCGGTGCACCTCGACTCCGAAGAGCTCTGCGGCCAAGTCCAGATTCTCCAGCTCGGGATCGTTGACGGCGAGTGCACGGAGAAGTTGGCGCTCTGCTTTCTCGACCCCAGAGAGCCGCTCCGACGAAGCGTCCTGTCTGGGCTCGCTCCCTCTACCTCGAGCGGCTCTCTCTACATCGGCGAGCAGGGGCTCGAACTCCGATCCGACCTTCCGGGCCAGGAAGCGTGCGTACTCGCGACGTACGAGGGGATCCGGCTGTTTGGCGAGGAGCTTGACGATCGATCGAATCGCTCGCGCACGAGCTTCGGGTTCGTCGAGGTCGCGTCCGGCCAGTTCTCGTTCGATGCGGAACTGCAGCAGAGGCCGTGACTGCTCGATCGCCGCCCGCAGCTCATCGACTTGCCCATGCTGGACCATGTCGGCCGGGTCCGCTCCCTCCGGCATGACGGCGACACGCAGATCCAGCTCCAGTTGGACCGGCATTTGCAGCTCGTCGCCGCGAAGCGCCGCGCCGGCACCCGCCTGGTCCGCGTCGAAGGCCAGCACGACACGATCAGCGAAGCGACGCAGCAGGTCGAAGTGGTCTTCACCGAGTGCCGTCCCGCACGTTGCGACCGCCTGACTGATTCCCGCCAGGTGCATTCCCAACACGTCGGTGTACCCCTCGACGACCACCGAGAAACCGGAACGGCTGATCTCCCCTTTGGCCCAGTTGAGCCCGTAGAGCAGCCGGGCTTTCTGATAGATGCGGGTCTCGGGGCTGTTCAGATACTTGGGGCCATCCCCTTCCAGCAAGCGGGCGCCGAATCCGACAGGGTCACCGCGGAGGTCGTAGATCGGGAACATCACTCGGTTTCGGAACCAGTCTCTGAGACGGCCTTTGCTCGTCCGGGCGGCAAGGCCGGCATCGATCATCACCTTCTCCGAGATCTTCCGTGCACGGAGATGATCGATCAGAGCGCTCCACTGTTCGGGAGCGAAGCCGATCTGGAAACGGTCGATCACCTCCCGGTCATACCCGCGTCCACGCA
>CBEVHI010000298.1:0-2408 GCA_965549635.1 uncultured bacterium
CTCTTGGAATCGGAGAAGGAAGGTCGACCAGGTCTGGTCGCCGATCGCTATCCGGCGGGCGTCGGACAGCAGGTCCGCGACGACCTGCACCGGGTCTTCGGTCTCACCCCACGGTCGGATCTCGAACACGCCCGGCTGCTCCATGACCCTGGGCGCTTCCAACTCGGGAACGATCAGCACGGCGGGACCCGACACCGGCAGCACCAAGGCCGTGAGGCGTTCGAGCGGCATGGCGGTGTAGCCGGTGAAGTAGGGAAGGTCGGCGCCGACAGTGGCTACCAACGCATCCAAGCGCATTTCGGCCATCAACGCTCGGGCCGACTGAACCCGGCCCGCGTAGTTCATCACACGCCCACCGGGGTGTTGCTCCTGGCCGCCTCGGTCGCCTCTCGGGCGTGGTAGCTGGACCGCACGAGCGGTCCGGACTCGACGTGGGCGAGGCCCAGGCCCTCGCCGTACGTCTTGTATTCGGCAAACTCGTCGGGATGAACGTAGCGATGGATCGGCCGGTGTCTGGCGCTGGGCCGCAGGTACTGGCCGATCGTGATGATGTCGACGCCGACGGCACGAAGGTCGGCCAGCGCGCCGAGCACCTCGGCCTTGGTCTCCCCCATCCCGACGATCAGGCCCGACTTGACCGACCCGGAAGGGTTCATCCATTTGGCCCTTGCCAGCAAGGCGAGTGACCGACCGTAGTTGGCGGCGGTTCGCACATCCCGTTGCAGGCGCAGCACGGTCTCGGTGTTGTGGTTCAGCACCGCCGGGTGAGCATCCATCACCGTTTGGAGGTCTTCTCTGGATCCTTTGAAGTCGGGGATCAGCACCTCGACGTCACACCCGGGGACTCGCCGGCGAACTGCCTCAATCGTCTGAGCAAAGATCCCGGACCCACCGTCGTCGAGATCGTCACGGTTGACCGAAGTGATCACCGCGTGGCGCAGACCCATCCTCTCGATCGCCTCGGCGGCCCGCTCGGGTTCTTCGAGGTCGAGTTCGGTGGGCTTGCCGGTGGCGACATCACAGAAGCTGCACGCCCTGGTGCACAGATCACCGAGGATCATCAACGTGGACGTCCCCGACTCCCAGCATTCGAAGATGTTGGGGCAGCCGGCGTCCTCACACACCGTGTTGAGATTCAGGTCGCGCATCAGCGACTTCAGACCGGCGTATTCGGCACCCATGTGGGCCTTGACCCGCATCCACTCCGGTCGAGGCGGCTCGCCGGGAAGCAGTCCGCCTTTGAGGGTGACCGGCACCGTGGCGTGGCGATCCGGTGAGAACGTCCCCGACGCCAGCAACTCGTCGACTTCGAACGTGCGGGGGCGGCCCTGCCCGCGGGTGAAAGCACCGAGTTGGGTTTCGGTGTCCGCGTAGCCGAAGGCCTCCTCGAAGTTGGGGATGAAGCGCTCGACGACTTCCTCGAGTGAGACGTCCCGTCCGAGGATCTTTGACATGGACACGACGGCACGGTCGGTGATGCCGCACGGGTTGATGTGCCCGAAGTAGGTCATGTCCGTGCCGACGTTCAACGCAAACCCATGCATGGTGACCCCTTCGGCCACCCGGATGCCGATCGCGGCCACCTTGCCTTCGGCGGTCCACACCCCGGTGAAGTGGTGTTCGGTCCACGCTTCGATGCCGAAGTCGGCGAGTGTGCGCACCAGGGCTGTTTCGAGCGTGTGGACGTAGTCGGAGACGCGCTTGGAGTCGTCGAGTCGCACGATCGGGTAGCCGACCAGTTGTCCCGGTCCGTGGTAGGTGATGTCCCCACCCCGGTCGATGTCGAACACCTCGGCGTTGAGCTGGCGGAGACGTTCGTCGGAGATGAGCATGTTGGCCCGGTCGCCGTGACGACCGATCGTGTAGACGTGGGGGTGTTCGAGGAGCAGCAGGTAGTCGTCGGCAGTCCTGCCGGTGGTGCGACCTTCCCAGATCGCCTTCTGCAGGTCCCACGCCTCCGCGTACGGGAGCCGCCCCAGCCATCGAGTCCTCAGCACTTGGTCCCCCCTACCCCAGCGGCTACGCCGCTGCGGTACTTTCCCCCCAACGCTCGCTCTGCTCGCTGGGGGGACCAACGCGTGGCACGACCATCTTCTGCTTCCCCTCGCAGGGGAAGTACCCGAGCATCTGCTTCCCCCAGCGGGGGAAGTACCCGAGCGAAGCGAGGGGGATGGGGGAGATGAGCCTGCGTGCAGGCGTTCCGGTGAAGCCGGACTCTTGGAGGGGGATGGGGGAGATGAGCCTGCGTGCAGGTGTTCCGGTGAGGCCGGACTCTTGGAGGTCAGTGGAGTGGATGGCTGCTGGCACTGGGTGGGGGACACCCCCATCGGGTTCGTCGCTCGAAGCCACCCCCGGGAAGCACAACCGTGGCTCGGCACTTCCTCTCGAGGGGGATGCACAATCGTGGC
>CBEVHI010000299.1:0-2392 GCA_965549635.1 uncultured bacterium
TAGCGATCGGAGTACGTGTCCCCGAAGTAGATCCTCGGCTGCGAGATCTCGAGGCTCGCATCACTCGCGACGGGGGGAACGTCTTGCACGAGGAATGACGGCTGGCCCTGCTGGTCGACGGTGTTGGCCGGGCTCAACACTGCCCCGAAGCCATGCGTATAGACGAGATGCTCGTTGACCCAGCCGGAGATCACGTCGGCACCCTCGTCCAGCTCCCTGCCGGAGATCATCGTCTGGGTGAGCGCACCGTCGAGCGAGTAGCGGTCGACGTCGACGTCGTTCAACCCGTAGTAGGTCCTGATCTCCTGCAACTGCGTGTAGGTGTTGGTGAGGACCGCAGGGTCCCACAGGCGGATGTTGTCGACGGTGGGCCGGTTGTTCTCGATGTCGTCCAGCGTCAGATTCGGAGACGCGGCGAACTGGCGCACCTCGACGTCGTTGAGACCGTAGGCCTGCCTCGTGAACTCGATCCCGTTCTCGATGTACGGCTTCTCGAGCACCTGCTCGGCAGGCTCAACCCTGAACCGCTGCACGGCCGCCGGAATGATGCCGCCGACGACGATCGACATCACGAGCCATCCGCCGACCGCGACGGCCAACAGGGTCCAACCTTTACTGCGAATGTTCCACAACAGCAGGCCGGCCGCGAAGAGCGAGATGAGGGCAAGCAACGTCAACGCGGGAAGCTCGGCTTTGACATCGGTGAAGCTGGCCCCATAGACGATGCCTCTGGGCGAATACATCAGCTCATATGTGTCGAGGCGGTAGCCGATCGCTTTGAGAATCGCGATGACGGCGAGGAGAACGGAGAGGTGGGCCCGGACCCCTGCCGACACTCGGGGGGCGCGACCTGGGAGCAACCGGATGCCCCCGTTGACGTAGTGCATCGCCGCCACCAGCAGTGTGGTGATCACCACCAGCTGGAATGCCCAGCCGAACAGGTCCCGGAAGAGGGGAAGCTGGAAGACGTAGAACGAGACATCCTTGCTGAAGACCGGATCGGTCTGGCCGAATGAGCTCCGATTGAGATAACGCAAGATGTGGTCCCACCAGCCGGCGGCGCCCAGACCGACGAGGACACCGAAGACGGCAGCCGCCCACAGACGGACTTTGCGTATCCGCGGTTCGACCCACTCCTGGATCCGTTCGACCAGCTCCTCTTCGGGTGCCATGTCGAATAGCCGGAAGCGGGGCGAGAGGCGGTCGGCGATCAGGGCGTTCGACCACAACAGCAAGAACGCGACTACCGCACCGATGACGACTGGCACCGCTTTGGCCAGAATGAGCGTGCTCCAAACGGACGTGAGATCGACGGACCGGAACCAGAGGAGGTCCGTCCAGAAGGTCGCCAGGCCACGCAGAGCAAGGAGCAGGATGAACGCTATGAAGATCAGGAAGGTGAGTCCCCGCCGGCTCCGGCGTGGGACAGGGTCTCTTTGAATCATATGACCCCCACCTTACCCGGGTCGGGTCACACCGGAACGAGCGTGCATGCGCATGACTCGTGTGCCGGGGGACGCTTCGTGTCCTCGGAGAACACAGCTCCAGGAGCCACGGGCCCTGCCGCTGCCATTGCCCTGCACGTGACACAACCGCGGCCCGAGACGAGCCACTCGACCGCAGGGATGCCGGCCTGAGTGAAGGCTCCGATGAGCCCGTCGTGGTAGGCGCCGATAGCGATGGACCTCACCCGGCGTTCGGCCTCGTCGACCCGCCATGATCGATACACCCGAGAGATTGCCGCTGCGCGCTGCCTGGGTCCCTCACCGGCACCCTCGAGCGCACTCGTGACACCCTCGAGGATGGCTGCTGCGAAGTCGTGCGGGACCCCGGTCTCCGTCTCGGCCTCGGCTTCTTCGAGGTCCTGTCCCAGAAGACGCTGAGCACCGGACCATCCTGCTGATCTGCTCCGACGAACCAACTCCGTGAGGTCGTCGTCGATGCTCGCCTCGAGTGCACTGCTGTCCGGGCTCCAGGCGAGTTCCTGAACCCGGAGCTCATCGAGAGCGATGTTCTGCGCTTCGGTGAGACCGCGCTTGAGCGTGCGCAGCGTCTTGTTCGAGATAGGCAATAGCAGGTGATCGCGCAGCTCGAACGGATCGGTCTGCAAGTTCGGAGTCGCCTCCGGTTCCTGTTCGGGTTCCGGCGGCTCGGGAGGTTGTGGCTGTTCACCGAGCTCCTGCGGCGGCTCGTCGGCTTCTCGCCTTGCCGCCACGGGCTCCGGCTCTCGGGAAGAAACACCCGAGCGAAGCGAGGCGAACAGGTCGTCGATGTCGACGGAGGGCACCGTCTCCGGCTCGGGTGAAGGGGCTTCGCTCGCTGCCTCGGCAGGCTCGACCTGCTCGACAACCTCGGGCTTGGTCTGCTCGACAACCTCGGGCTTGGTCTGCTC
>CBEVHI010000300.1:0-2392 GCA_965549635.1 uncultured bacterium
GACATCGACCGGCAAGGCACGTTGGTGGTGGTGGGCGGAGGCAGTGCGTCGGACCTCGGCGGCTTCGTAGCTTCGACCTACTTACGCGGTATCGAGGTCGCGATCGTTCCCACGACACTCCTTGCCGCCGTTGATGCCGCGATCGGTGGCAAGACGGCGCTGAACCTGGAGGCCAAGAACCAGATCGGCACCTTCTGGGAACCGGTGAGGGTCACGATCGACCTCGACCTTCTGGCCGACCTCCCGCTCGAATTGACCCGAGAGGGCATGGCCGAGATCGCCAAGTCGGGCTTCGTCGGTGATGCGCGGCTGGTCGCCGAACTGGAACGCGACGGCATCGAAGCGTCTCTGGAGGTGATCGTGCCGGCGGCAGCACGCGTGAAGGCGAGAATCGTGACCAGGGACCTGAGGGACCAGGGGGCCCGTCTCCATCTCAACTACGGGCACACCGTGGGGCACGCGATCGAGAAAGCAGCCGGCCTCTCCCACGGTGAGGCGGTCTCGGTCGGAATGGCAGCCGCCGCAAGGGTCGCTCACCTGATGAGCGGATTCGATGCGATCGACCGCCACCTCGGACTGCTGCATCGGCTCGGGCTACCGACGACCTGCCACGTGGACAAGGACGCCGTGCTTCGACTCCTCTCGAAGGACAAGAAACGCGACAGCGGTGGCATCAGGATGGTCCTTCTCGAGGACATCGGAGAGCCGGTCGTCGCCCACGTGGACAGGGCGACTCTCGGTGCCGCCCTCTCGGATACACTCCGGTGATATTCACCACGGAGTCGAGATGATCTCAACCAACGATGCGCGACCAGGCATGGCCCTTGACCTTCCCGAAGGGCTGTTCAGCGTCATCGAGTATCAGCACGTGAAGCCCGGCAAGGGCAAGGCCTTTGTGCGCATGAAACTGAAGAACCTGGACAGTGGGGCCGTCATCGACCGGACGTTTCGCGCCGGCGAGAACGTCGAGCAGGCGGTGATCGATCGCAGGGAACATCAGTTCCTCTACCGCGACGACCTCGGCTACCACTTCATGGATCTCGAAACATACGCCCAGTTCGCCCTCAACGAAGATCAAGTGGGCGACGCTGCCTCCTATCTGGTCGACGGTCTTACCGCGATTCTGCCGATGTACCAGGAGGTGCCGATTGCGGTGGAGCTACCGGCCTCGGTCGAGTTGGAGGTCACAGAGGCCGAACCCGGCGTGAAGGGTGACCGCGTGTCGGGAGCGACGAAACCCGTCACCGTTTCGACCGGACTGGTCGTACAAGTGCCCCTGTTCGTCGAGCAAGGTGACCGGATCAAGGTGGACACCCGCACCGGCGCCTACATCACTCGCGTGTGAGTACCGAGGCTCGCGAGCTCGCCGTCCAGGCTCTCTACGAGGCCGACGTTCGCGGCGAAAGGCCCAGCGGCCTTTCGGCCAGGGCCGGTCGCATGGTCGAAGGAGTACTTGCTCACCTGGCCGAGATCGATGCGACACTCGACGCCGTTTCTCAACGCTGGCGCGTTGGCCGGATGGCGCCGGTTGATCGCGCCGTGCTGCGTCTCGCCCTCTACGAGATCCGTTTCGAGTCGGCAACGCCGGTCGGGGTGATCGTCTCAGAAGCCGTTCGGCTGGCCAAGAAGTACTCCACCGAGAAGAGCGGGTCTTTCGTGAACGGCATCCTGGGCCGGCTCTCCATCACGGAGCGGTCGTAGGAGTCTCAGGCCACCCGGAAACACCTGCCGATACCGGCAAGAGCTGGTGGTAGCCCGTGCCGGGCTGCTACATTGCGCTGACAGTCCTTTAACGCCGGTCCAGAGAGGCCGGGAAGGAGCAACAATGGATCATTCAGTCGTCGCCGCCTCCAAGGCGGCGTTCTTGTTGGAAGGCGGTGTCTGATGGCGCAGGTCATGGATGGCGCCGACATTGCCCGGGTCGTGCAGCGCATCGCCCATGAAGTACTCGAACGAAACAGGGGTGCGGGCGAGTTGGTGCTGGTGGGGATCCACACGCGAGGAGTCCCCCTCGCCCGAAGGCTCGCCGCGATCATCGAACAGATCGAAGGCTTCGCGGTGCCGGTGGGGACACTCGGCATCGGCCTCTACCGGGACGACCTGGCTGCCCGACCGACGACGACGCTCTCTCGCACGGCCATCCCGGTGGACATCACAGCAAAGACCGTGGTTCTGGTCGATGACGTCCTCTATACCGGGCGGACGATTCGGGCGGCGCTGGATGCTCTCACCGATCTGGGAAGGCCCTCTTCGGTGCAGCTGGCCGCATTGATCGACAGGGGCCACCGTCAGATTCCGATCAGGGCCGATTACGTCGGCAAGAACCTCCCGACCTCACAGCACGAGAGGGTCACGGTGCGAGTCGACGAGATCGACTCCGAGGATGGAGTGT
>CBEVHI010000301.1:0-2385 GCA_965549635.1 uncultured bacterium
TGGACCCCGACCTGGTTGCAGATGTTGTGTTGGTGGACTTGGGTGAGCATCGTCTGCGAGACCTGTCCGCCCCTGAACGGGTGTTCCAGGTGAACGCCCCCGGTCTGCCCACCGAGTTCCCCCCGATCCGATCACTGGGCGCGTTCATCCACAACCTCCCCACCCAGTTCACCTCCTTTGTGGGCCGGTGGGATGAGATCAACGGGATCGGCAAGCTGTTGGGCGATGCCCGCCATGTCACCCTGGTCGGCCCGGGCGGATCGGGCAAGACCCGCCTTGGTTTGCAGGCGGCTGCCGAGTTCCTGGATCGCTATCCCGATGGCGCCTGGTATGTGGATCTGCGCTCGATCGACGACCCCGCCGACCTGCCCCGGCTGGTGGCCTCCACCCTGCGGATCGCCCTGACCGGTGAACGATCCGTCGCCGACCAGATAGTGGACGCCCTCGCCGACCGGCGGCTGCTGTTGCTGCTGGACAACTGTGAACATGTGATCGAAGCCGCCGCCGCGCTCGTCCATCCCATGCTGCGCCGGCGAGGCAAGGTCCATGTTCTGGCGACCACCCGGCAGCCGTTGGGCATCCCCGATGAGAGCCTGCTGGCGGTGCAATCGCTCCCGGTGCCCGAATCGATCGAGTCGGACCTGTCGGATGGGTCGGAGGCGATCCGGCTGTTCACCGATCGGGCTTCTTCGGCGCGGCCGGGCTTCCGGGTGGCAGACCACCTGCCGGCAGTGTTCGAAATCTGTCGGATGGTCGACGGTCTGCCCCTCGCCATCGAACTCGCCGCCGCCCGGCTCCGGGGTCTGTCTCCCGAGGAGCTGGCCGGACGTCTCGACGGTCAACTGGCCGTGTTGAAGACCAGCCGGACAACCGGCGATCTCCGGCATGCCACCATGGAAGGCACCATCGCCTGGTCCTGGGATCTCCTCGACCCTCAGGAGCAGGCCCTGTTCGCGCGCCTGGCGTTCTTTCCCGGCACCTGGTCACTGGAAGCCGCCGAAGCTATCTGCGGATACGATCCGATCGACCCGAGCCAGGTTCTCGACCTGCAGACCAGCCTGTTGGACAAGTCACTGGTCACCCTGGACGACACGGCCGGACCGGTCACTCGATACCGGATGCTGGAGCCCATTCGCCAGTACGGCGAGCAACAGCTCGGCGACGACGACAGGAAGGAGCTTCGCCACCGTCACATCGACCACTGGAGACAAGCGTTCCCGATCACCGCGATAGACCGCCGGACCAACTGGGATCGGTTCCGGCGGGCCCGTCGAGTCATATCGACCGTGGCCCCCGATATCACCAACCTCAATGCCGCCATGGAGTGGGCACTCGAGGCAGGACGCTACGAGGACGCCATGAGGATCCTCGGCGGAGGGTTCGGGGTGACCCTCGAGATGGACGGCCACGGCTTCGAACCGGTATCCCGATGGATGGATAGATCTCTCCGGCACGCCGAATCCATCTCGAGCGAGGTCCTTCTACTGGCGCTCGACAACGCGTGTGCCGTGGCGGCTTCTGCCTCACGCAATGAAGAGGGCGTGCAGTGGGCACGGCTGGGTGCCGAAGCGTCATCGACCCCGCGGGTACGCCATCACTTCCTTTCCAGTGCTGGAGTTCTCCTCGGGCGGTCGGGCCACACCGGCGAGGGCCTTGCCCTGCTCGACGAGATCGTCACCGAGACCGAAGACCCGGCCACCAAGGCGTCGGCGCTCTTCTGGAAAACCGAACAAACCGGGGGCGCAGAGCGATGGCGGCTCATGCAAGAGGCACTCTCGATCGCCCCTATCGAACACCTGGACGCCCACAGTGATGCGTTCGTTTGGTTGAGGTTCTCCGACGCCGCGGCCGCAGTAGGCCGGTACGCCACCGCCATCGACGCCGCCCAACGGGCTCTCGAACTCACCCGCGAGGTCGACCACCGTGTCATGGTCTTCGTCCTGGGTGTCACCATTGCCCGTCTGCTCAACGGTCAAGGCCGATTCGACGAGGCAAGGCAACACCTCGACGAGGCGCTGCCGGTCGCCAGGCAGATCCTCGGTAGGAGTTCTGCCACGCGCGAACTCCTCTGCACGGCGGCCGATTGTGCGCGAATGTGGGGAGAACACGAAAAGGCTCGCAGCCTCATCGAAGAGGTACGCAGCGTCTGCGAACAGGAAGAGGACCGCGTCCTGGTGCAGACGTCGGCGGCCGAGTTGGCTCGTGACACCGGCGACCTCGACGGTGCCGACCATCTCCTCAACGACGCCGCCCGGGTCTCATCTGACCTGGAGGGGGATTCTCCTGATTTCTACCTCTGGTACATCCAGGGAATCCAGGCCACCGTGGCCGTCAGACGGCGTGATCCCGATCGGGCACTGGTTCTACAGCGTGACAGCCTGGTTC
>CBEVHI010000302.1:0-2382 GCA_965549635.1 uncultured bacterium
CCCCTCCGAGAAGATGCCGTCCAAAAGGTCAGGGCCGCGCTCGGTGACGGCTGGGAACCCGCCTACCGACAAGGCCGGAACATGACCCTCGACGAAGCCGTCGACTATGCCGGAGGCCACATCGGGGAGGCCGTTTCGGATTCACTGCACCCAGATGCTTCCTAGTCGTTTAGTCGCACTGCCGGGGGAAGGCCAGCAAGAGACTGCAGACCATCCAGCGTATCCGTGAACGGGTAGGTCACGTCGCTCCGGTAGGCGTCGAGAACTGGTGTGCTGAACAGCACGATGTACGGTGCGTCGTCGACGATGATCTGGTCGAGTTCCCGGACCAGTGCCTTCGCCGCTTCAATCTCGGTCGCCTTTAGGAGGTCGCTTGCCAGCTGGTCGACCCGATCGTCCGCGTAGCCGGGGGTGTTGGAACCGCCTCCCTGGGCAGAGTCGTGCCATGACGCAAAGAATGACTCATGGAAAGTCGGCAATGAAGGATCGCCGAGACCCCAACCGAGGATGTACATGTCCCAGTTGCGGGCATCCTCGCCTTCAGCCCACACCTTGTCGACGATAACGCTGAAAGCGGTCGGGTTGGCTTCGAGCGGGATGCCCAGGTTGGAGGCCCACTCGGCGATCCACACCGCATAGGTCGAGCGGAGCGGGTCGTAGCCGGGACCCGGTGCCAGCAGTTCCAGTTCAGGGATCAGTACCCCGTCCGGGTCGCGCATCGCGATTCCTGTACCGGCCTGGACTTTTTGGTTATCGGGATCCCACACCGGATCGACTTCCCAGGTGAACGATCTTCCCTCGTTGAGCGCCGGATCCTTGAGATAGGTGAGCGCCCGCTCGAACCGTTCCTCGGCGGACAGACCCTCACACAACCTCTCCACATCGGGGTTGGCCCACGCGGTGTTGGAGGCGGGCACCAGGCTATAGGCGGGGAGAGCGGCTCCCTGGAGGAGCGTCTGCATGAATTCCTTGTCGGTGACACAAGCGATCGCCTTGCGGAAACCCTTGTATCTTCCCGGCGATGTCCGCATGTTGAACGCCAGATAGCGCCACCCGTTCGACGAATTCGCAATCAACTGGAGTTCTGGGTCGGCGAGGATCTGATCCTTCAACCCGGTTGGAAGACCTAGCGAGCTCAGGTAGAAGTCGATCTCATCGGACGTCAAAGCCATCACCGCGACGCTGGAATCCGGATACACCGACAGAACCACCTCATCCACGAACGGGCCGATCTCATAGTCGACCAAGCTGGCTCCGGAGCACGACCCATAGAGACATTCGTCAAAGCCTCGGGTCTCGTTGTGTTGGCGGTACGACCCGTCGCTGTATTCGTAGTAGTGGGTGTGGGCGTTGTAGGCGTCCGGATTGGTCCGCAAGAGCACAAAGGAACCGGGTTCCCGATCTACCACCTGTGTCAACCCGGAGGCGGGCTCACCGAGCCCCGACCGAGCGAACAGCGTCTCAGCCGGATCATCAGTCTGTCGGGCGTCTTCTACCGCCTGCGCCCAGAAGTGCTCGGGCATCCACCACGCCAGGCCGATCCCATGCGGCCATACCGAAAGGCCCGGTTGGGAACTGAACTCGATCCGAACGGTGTACTCGTCGGGGGCACTGATGGAGGTGACCCCATGCTTTTCCGGTCGCGTTTCATTGCTCTCCGTCGCCGGGTCGTCAGCCTGGGCGGCATGATGGAGGGGGAAGAGCCCTGGGAAGTTCCCGTATTCGTCCAACCCCAGGTCTCGGACCGTCTCGTAGGTGAACACGAAATCGTCGGCCGTCACCTCAACTCCATCGGACCAGGAGTAGCCCGACCGGATCGGCACCTCCACAACCCAGGTATCGCCTACAAGCTGGGCCGGCTCATAGCCGTCGACGGCTAGATCTGGGACCAACAGCAGCCCGTGGAGGCTCAGCGCGAAGAGATGCGAGTGCGTCCAGGCTCCCGCGTACCAGTTGGTCACAGTCATTTCCGGTCCCATTGCCGCCCACCAGTTGTCCGTCGTGGCGTCGACGGCCACACCCATCCGATACGTGCCAACCAGGCCGGCGACGGGATCCTCAGGCGCGGTGGCAGCAGGCGACGCGGCCGACGTGGTAGTAGTGGTGGTTGCCGACTCTTCGGTTCCTTCAGCGCAGGCGGCCAGAACCAGGAGGGCCACAACGAGAACAACCATCGCCCGACGGGTGCCCTTCACGAGCATTGCCGCCTCCCGAGCTGGATTGGCTCCATTAAACCGATCGGAGAGGGCGCTGTCTAGGGTAGTTGGCCCTTTCCCGGGGCCGACCGCGTTTGGGGCGACACGGCCCGGCCGGGGAGTCGGTCGAGTTTTACTCAGTACTCCTCTACCTATGCCTACGAGCAGAACTCGCATGAGCCACCGC
>CBEVHI010000303.1:0-2368 GCA_965549635.1 uncultured bacterium
AGCTGAGGATCCTGTGTGGGATCGTGACCACCAGCGACGTGTTCGGGCTGGCGCGCACGTTGCGGGTCTTCACGTAGGTGTCGAGTGTGAGGATGAACAGCGCGAACGGTGACGTTGCCGGCGCAACCCCGTACAGCACACCGGTCGAATGGGGCCGTCCCTTCGTATCGATCGTGGTGAACACACCGAACGTCCTGGCACGAACCGCCGCCTCGACCTGTTCGAACGTAGGCACTTTCATGAACCCCTCCGCGGTTCAGCCTACGCCGACACCCGGAGAGTCGTCCGCCTCACCCGGCCTGGGCCAGCTCCGGTGCCGGACGTGGCTGGGTGTCGACGGGAACCGGTTCACACACGGCAGGCAGGTCGGCACGGTCGGCGAGGCGCTGGGCCTGCACCGACACCCGCGACGTCCACGATCCGACCGCTTGGTTGTAGGCGCCGGTAGCCGAATCGAGGCTCTTGCCGATCTTGGCGAAGTGCCGAACGAACGTGACCAGACGGCCATGCAGCTCCTTGGCGTCGTCGACGATCGCCCTCGCCTCGACCACGGCACGCTGTTCGACGAGCAGTTGGGCGGCGGCGCGCAGCACTGCCAGCAGGGTGGACGGGCCGGCGACGACGATGCGCTTGGCGAGCAGCCGGTCGAACAGGTCGGGAGCGGCGACCATGGCCGCCTGGAACACCGCCTCGTGGGGCAGGTACAGCACGACGAATCCGCCGGCGGCGTCACGCTGATAGCCCCGATCGATGAGGCTCTTGGCGACTTTCTCGACCTCTTTGGCGTGTTCGGCAAGCAGCCGGGTCCGCTCGTCGGCCTCTTCGACGTCGAGGGCGTCGAGGAGGCGGGCGATGGGGAACTTGGCGTCGATGATCAGCTTGCGCTCCCCCGGCAGCAGCACGGTGGCGTCGGGCCGGCCGGTGCCGGAGGTGTCCTGCATCACGAAGTCCCGTCCTTCGGTGAGCCCGGCATGGCCGAGCAGGTTGCGCAGCGTCACCTCGCCCCAGGAGCCGCGCATGCGGTCGTTGGTGAACACCGTGGCGATCTGACCGATCTGGGCGCCCAGCGACGCGACCCGGCCAGTGACCTCGCCCTCGAGTCTGGCCATCGCCTGTTCGACCTGGGCCACCAGTGGACTCATGTCCGCCGCCGCGGGGGCATGCCGGCGGACCAGCAACCAGGCCACCAGCGCCGTCACCGCGGCCGCCCCTGCGACGCTTCCAACCAAGATTCCGATGTTCACCATGTTGGCCCTCCTATTCCATGTTGAACGTATCAACCGGGTGGGACAGAAAAAGGAGTAAGACGACACACCGGCGGTGCGAACGGCCATACTTGCGGGGACGGAGGCACGCGTGAAGCGAATGGTCATCGGTGTGGTGCTCACACTGCTCGGGTCGGCGTGCATGGGCCGCCCCGAGGTGATCAGTCTGCCTGTCACCACGACCACGACCATCGCCACCACCACGACGACGACTGCTCCCCCACCGACCACGACCACCACCACCGAACCGCCTCAACCTGCGCTGCGGGCTGCCCCGTGGCTGGCACCACCACTCACCAATGTGCCCGATGTGCTGACCGGCCAGTGGCAAGCGGCAGCCAACCGCCAGTGGTGCTCGGCGCTGTTTCCGGCGGACCCTGACTCGATCACCGAGGGTGCGGCCATCCGCGCCGCCAACTTCGCCGACGGCTGGGCAGTCGCCTGGGACATGGCCTCGGGTCCGGGACGGTTCGCCGCCGGTGAGTACTGCATCGACTGCGGGCGCGGCGCCTTCGGGATCGCCGGGACCGGCCTACGGGCGACCGGCACCGAAACCGAGGTGTTCGCCGACCGGTTCGACTACGACGACGGGTCCAAACTGGCGATCGGTTTCGAGGGTGGCGCCACCGCGGCCAGCGGCGCCCCGCTGCTGGGCGAACTGCTCATCTCCGGGGAAGGATGCCTCTACCAGGTGTGGTCGTTTCTCGGCAACGCCCACCTGGAGTCACTGATCGCCCAACTGCGCTTCGCCGACGGCCTGCGGGGAGAACCGACCCTGTGGCTGTCACAGATCCCAGCACCGGAGACCCGTGAGCTGGGGGATCCACCGTGGGGACAGTCTCCGCTCGCCCTCGACGGCGTGCCTGACGCCGCCTACCTGGAGTGGGCGGGGGAACTGGGGGGACCGACGTCATGTCCGATGCTGTACTTCGCCGACCTGGGGGACGCCGACGGCGCCCGGATCCGCAGGGCCACCAATGTCGGTGAGATGCTTCTCGCCTGGGATCTGTCCTCCGGTCCCGGTCACAGTGGCAGCGGGGAGCCGTGTGACGACTGCGGCCGGGGCGTGATCGGGTTGGGCACCTTCCCCGCCGGGACCCGCC
>CBEVHI010000304.1:0-2367 GCA_965549635.1 uncultured bacterium
TGCCTGAAGTGGCGCATCCCCGTGAACATGAGCACCATGCCATGCTCGTCGGCAGCATCGATGACTTCCTGATCTCGCAGGGAACCTCCGGTCTCGACGAGTGCGACCACGCCCGCGTCGGCCAAAGCATCGAGACCGTCCCGGAACGGGATCAAGGCCTCGCTGGCCGCTACCGCGCCGTGCAGACGCTCGCCTGCCTGGTCGACCGCCCGCTCGGCCGCGCCGACTCGGCTCTGATCCCCGACGCCGATCCCGACCGCGGCACCGTCCTGGACGATGACGATGCTGTTCGACTTGCAGTGGCCGCCGACGATCCATGCCAGCCGAAGCTGTCGGAGTTGATCCTCGGTGGGTTGTGCGTTCGAGACGACCGTCCACTCCCCGATCTCCTTCCGGTCGGCTTGCTGGACGAGGGCTCCACCGGGGAGCATCCGGACGTCGAGAGCCGGTAGTTCGGGGGGACGGGCGACCAGCACCCGCAGGTTCTTCTTCTTGGCCAGAACCGCGGCCGCCTCCTCGCTGATCGAAGGGCAGATGATGACTTCCAGGAACATCTTGGCCATCTCTGCCGCCGTGTTGACGTCGATGGTGTCGTTGACGGCCACGACCCCGCCGAATGCCGACAGGGGATCGCAGTCTCTGGCGGCAACGAACGCATCGTGGACCGATGCACGCTCTGCGACACCGCACGGGTTGAGGTGTTTCACGACCACGCACCCTGGACGCTCGATCCTATTGGCCAACTGCCACGTCGACTCCGCATCTGCGAGGTTGTTGAACGACAGTGCCTTGCCCTGTGTCTGGCGGGCGTCGAACACCCAGCCGCTGGCACCCGCCCGCCGGTAGAGCGCTGCCTCCTGGTGCGGGTTCTCGCCGTAGCGGAGGTTGGTGACTCGATCGAGCGCGATGAGGAGGTGGTCGCCCAATCCGTCCTCGCTCAGCCAACCGTGGATGAGCGCGTCGTACCTGCCGGTGTGGGCGAACGCCTCGGTCGCGAGACGAATCCGATCTGCGAGGGTGGTGCCTCCCGCGGAGAGGGCCTCGAGGATGAAGGCGTACTCCGTCGGACTGGTGACCACAGCGACGCGACCGTGGTTCTTGGCCGCAGCTCGAATCATGGCCGGACCGCCGATATCGATCTTCTCGATGATCTCGGCGTGAGTACCGCCGGCGGCAACGGTCTCCGCGAACGGGTAGAGGTTGGCGACCAGCAGGTCGATCGGCTCGATGCCGTTCGCTTCGAGGTCGGCGATGTGATCAGGGTTGGTGGTGTCGGCCAGGAGGCCGCCGTGGATCCGCGGGTGCAGGGTCTTGACCCTGCCGTCGAGCATCTCGGGAGACACCGTGACGTCGGCGACGGCGATGGACGGAACTCCCAGCTCGGTCAGCTTCCGACGGGTGCCTCCAGAAGCGATGATCTCCACGCCCGCTTGAACAAGAGCCGGTGCGAGGACGTCGAGACCCTCCTTGTCAGAGACCGAGATGAGCGCCCTGCGAATGGGGATCCGATCCGTCATGACCACGTGACCTCCTTGTCGTCGACCGTGATGTCCCCTTGCGCGAGCGCATGGATCACCTTCGGGTACAGGTCGTGCTCCTCGACCTGAATGCGGGCGTGGAGCGTGTCCTGGTTGTCCCCTTCCAGAACCGGTACCGCCCGCTGGGCGATGATCGGTCCCGCATCCACCTGTTCGACGACGAAGTGGACCGTCACGCCTGACTCCTTGACACCGGCGGAGAGGGCAGCCTCGACCGCGTGTGCCCCTGGGAACGCCGGCAGCAACGAAGGGTGAATATTGATGATGCGATTGGGGAAACGTTCGACGGCGACGGGTGCAAGAACCCGCATGAAACCGGCCAGAACGACCCACTGACAACCGTGCGAGTCGATGCGATCACACACCCGTTTGGTGAACGAGTCCCGGTCACCGTTCCAGGCGACCACTTCGGTCGGCACTCCGAAAGCTTGTGCATGACGGAGGCCGGGTGCGTCTCGATCGGCGATGACGACGCTGACCCGGTAGGCACGTTGGGACTGCTCGTCGAGGATTCGACGCAGGTTGGATCCGCTGCCTGAGATGAGCACGGCGATGGGAACGTCCGGCACGGCCGGGAGCATACCGGAGATGCATCGGTCCTCAGGACCGTTTGGGTTCCTGAGGGGAGAGAAGGTCCGTCTCCTCCCCCTCGAGGCCGAAGGCCGAGTCTGGGGGAGGTGCCCCGTAGGGGCGGAGGGGGCCCCATCGAACCCTTCCGGGTTGAGTCTGGCCCCCTCCCGGCTTCGCCGTACTCCCCCTACGGAATGTGTCCGGCCCCCCTTCCCGGCTTCGCCGTACTCCCCCCAAACTCGCTTTGCTCGAGGGGGGG
>CBEVHI010000305.1:0-2367 GCA_965549635.1 uncultured bacterium
GGATCCCCTCCATCGTGAAGCTGACCACCCCGCCCCGCTGGGTGGTGTTCGAAGGCCCGTAGATTCTCAGACCTTCCACCTCGGCGAGGCGGGTGAGGGCGTAGTCGGTCAACGCTTCGTCGAACGCGGCGACCTTGTCCATCCCGATGCCGCTCAGGTAGTCCATCGCCGCGGCCAGACCGACCGCCTCCACGAACGGGGGAGTGCCCGCCTCGAACCGATGCGGGATCGGCGCCCACGTCGACGACTCCAACTGCACATCGTTGATCATCTCGCCGCCACCCTCGAGCGGCTCCATCTCCTCGAAGCGGTCCATACGGCCCCACAGCACCCCGATCCCGGTGGGTCCGAGCATCTTGTGCCCAGAGAACGTGAGGAAGTCGACCCCGAGGGTCTGCACGTCGACGGGGGCGTGGGGGACCAGCTGGGCGGCGTCGACGATCACCATGGCTCCCCGCTCGCGGGCAAGGGCGGCGATCTCGGCGACCGGCGGGATCGTGCCGAGCACGTTGGACATGCCGGTGACCGCCACCACCTTCACGCCGTCATCGAGCAGGCGCACCATCGCGTCGATGTCGAGACGGAAGTCCTCGGTGAACGGTGCATAGACGAGTTCGGCGCCGGTGTAGCGGGTGAGGAGCTGCCACGGGACCACGTTGGCGTGGTGCTCCATGAGGGTGAGCAGGATCTTGTCGCCCGCCTGCAGATGGTTCAGCCCCCATCCGTAGGCGACGGTGTTGATCCCCGACGTGGCGCCGCGCACGAACGCCACCTCGCCGGCCGGGGCGTTGATGAAACGTGCCGCCGTCGCCCGCGCCGTTTCGTAGGCGGCAGTCGACTCTTCGGACAGGGTGTAGGCGCCGCGGTGCACGTTGGCGTAGCTGTTGCGGTACAGGTGGTCCATGGCGTCGAGGACCTGGACGGGTTTCTGGGTGGAGGCCGCCGAGTCGAGGTAGACGAGCGGTTTGCCGTGGACGGTGCGCGACAGGATCGGAAAGTCGTGGCGCACACCCAGGTCGATGGTCACACCGCTGCCTCTGCCTTGAACCCGTCGTACCCCTCCTCCTCGAGGCGTTGGGCGAGGTCGGCCCCGCCGGAGGTGACGACGCGGCCGTCGAGGAAGATGTGCACGACGTCGGGGGTGATGTAGTCGAGGAGGCGCTGGTAGTGGGTGATGATCAAAAAGCCGCGCTCGTCGGTGGCGAGCCGGCTCGCTCCTTCTGCGACGATCTTGAGGGCGTCGATGTCCAGTCCCGAGTCGGTCTCGTCCATGATCGCCAACTCTGGTTCGAGCAGGGTCATCTGCAGCAGCTCGTTGCGTTTGCGCTCCCCACCAGAGAAGCCCTCGTTGAGGTAGCGGTCCGCGAACGAGACATCCATACCCAGCTCCCGCATGGCGTCGGTGAGCTTGAGGCGCATCTCCAGGACCGTGTACTCGAAGCCCAGACGGTTGGACAGAGCGGTGCGCAGGAAGTTGACCAGCGTCACGCCGGGGATCTCTTCGGGGTACTGGAAGGCGAGGAAGAGTCCGAGGACCGCCCGCTTGTCGGGTGCCATCTCGGTGATGTCCTCACCTTTGAGCAGGATGCGACCGTCGGTGACCGTGTAGGCGGGACTGCCGGCGAGGACGTTGGCGAGGGTCGACTTGCCCGACCCGTTGGGGCCCATCAGCGCGTGGATCTCACCGCGGTCGACGGTCAGGTCGACGCCCTTGAGGATCTCGGTGTCGGCGACACGGGCGTGCAGGTTCTCGATCTGAAGGAGGGGTGTCATACGCCTCAGCCTAGTTTGCCCTATGCGCGTAGTGGAAATGGTCGACTGGCCTCATGGTAGCGAGGCCGCGGGCATGCCCGGCCGCCGATCTCCGCAACTGCTCTAGCCGGCGACGCCGGCTGTCAGCAGGGAGGCCTTCACCGTCGATTCGATCGACATCTCCATGTCGGTGCTGCCGGATCCCTCTGAAGAGTCGACAGCCATGTGCATGGTCATCGGCACCGCGTAGGTCTGTTCGACCTGGCGCACGAGTCCGGCCTCCTGGTCGAACCAGTAGGTGCCTGATCCGGTGCTGTCGCCGACCGAGATCACGAAGTCGATCGTCGGGATGTCCGGGGCCGTGGTGGACGTGTCGCCGGCGGACGTGTCGCTGCCGATCGAGGAGAAGCCCTGGAACAGCGCGTTGAACATCTCGCCGAGGTCGATGTCGACACCGGAGGCATCGGCGGTGAACTCGATCACGGCGACGTCGTGACCGTCGATGGTGTCGAAGCCGGTCACCGTGTAGGTGATCGTGCTCGTCACCGTCTGGTCGGAATCGGGGATGTCCTCGGACTGCTCTTCGGTCCAGCTGTCACCGACCGCCAGGGGATG
>CBEVHI010000306.1:0-2358 GCA_965549635.1 uncultured bacterium
CCGAGCCTTCCTCTGGCCTCCAAGATCATCAAAGCGGCAAGCGCCTACGACCACGCAACGATGGAATTGGGATTCTCACCGCTGGAAGGTCTCGAGGTTCTGCACCGTGGCGCCGCCTACGACTATGACCCCGACGTCGTGAACACGGTGCGCAAGGTTCTCGAGCGGCGGGGCGCCGTCTGAAACTCAGCGCCGCGAAGCCGAGCCGCCTTCGGTGTGGATCCCCCGTTTGAACCAGCGGACCGGCTGACGGAGCTCGTCCTCGAGGAACCGGCCGAGCCCCACGGCGAGTAGGACGTCACCCAGAGAGATCACCTGACCGGTGCCGAACAGCCGGATCGGCATGACGTCGGCGAGGAACGGCAGCCGGGTGGACACGTCGAGGGCGACATGCTTGAAGTCAAGGGCCAGGGAGAGTGCCTGATCCTCGAGACCGCCGGCGACCGCCGCTGCGCCTTCGAGCACCGGCATGCCACCGTTGAGTGCGATCACCGAGAAGTTCATCAGGATGCCGATGCCGGCGAGCCACATACCCTCACGCTGTCGATTGATCAACACGAGGACCACCAGCGGCAGATAGGAGATGAGGATCATCGCCGTAGCCGTTGTGCTCGCCCACGACTCCTCGGCAGGGATGAGAGCGGTGGCCGCCTGGAGCCCGAACCCGAGCAGCAGCAGCCACCAGAACCGCAGACGAATGTCGGCGAGGTTGATCAGACGTCCTCCGCGCAGCAGCGCAATGGTGATGGCGATGAAGAGAACGAGCGCGAGCCACAGCATCACCGCGAACGGTACCAGGACCGCGAGAGTTGGAGGCCAGGTGCCTCCGGCAAGAGAGCGGTACCGCTTACCGGAATCCTTTGATACGCTGTACTCACTGATGAAGGTCCGCAGATCACTGAGAGTGGCCGGCTGGGTGATGATGTCCCTCGGAGGACTCATTCTCGCCTTCCTGGCCTACCAACTCGTCGGGACGAATGTGCTCACGTCCCGGTCACAGCAGTCGGCCCAGACCGAGCTCGCTCAACACCTGCAGGTTGCCTCCAACCAGGTCGAGGTCGCCGACACGATTCCCCTGCCGCCCGATCCGCCGGACAACGACGATCCAACGCTCCCGCAGAGCACCACACCGACAACGGCGCCTCTTGCGGGACCCGTGGAAGCGGTCCACTATCTCGAACCGACACCCGACGAGGGAACCGCCTTCGGCTCGCTCGAGATTCCGTCCATCGACGTCGAGAAGGTGATCTTCGAGGGCGTCGACCGCGCCACCCTCAAGAAAGGCCCCGGACACATGCCCTGGACTCCGCTTCCCGGTCAGCCCGGCAACGCAGTGATCAGCGGACACCGCACTACGTACGGCGCTCCCTTCTTTCACCTTGACGCCGTCTCCACCGGAGACGAGATCATCGTGGAGACAGCCCTTGGACGTCATGTCTACGAGGTCAGGAAGATCCTCATCGTCAAGCCGACCGACGTCTGGGTCACCGACCCGAAACGGGGAGCGTGGTTGACATTGACGACCTGCAATCCCCGCTATTCGGCTCGAGAGCGGCTGATCATTCAGGCCGAACTCGTCGAAGGTCCCAATCTGGTCTACGCCGAAGCCGAGAAGGACCTGAGCGTCGCGGGGGCTTCCTGATGGGCCGCCTCTACGACGCACTGCCAGGCGCACCGGTCGTCAAGGTGCTCATGATCGTGATCGGAGTGCTCGTCGCACTGGTCCTCCTGGGATTGCTGTTCGAATGGGCCGGCGACTTCCTCGACAACGGAGGAACGATCGGAACGATCAGGATCCTGGGCTGACGCCGAGATCCTGTTCGATGTAGCCGGTGAGGGACTCACGCGTGACGCCCCCCTGGATCGTGCGGACGATTGTCCCGTTCTGGGTGATCAGCCAGGTCTGCGGAAGCACATGGACCCCGTACCCGTCCGAGATGGCGTAGTTGGCATCGACGGCAATCGGATAGGTCACACCGATCTCCTGGGCATATGCGGCGGCATTCGCTGCGGTGTCGTCGATGGCGATCCCGATGAACTGAACTCCCTGGACGTCCCGGGAGGTCTGTTCCAGGTCGGGCATCTCCTCGCGGCAGGGAGGGCACCATGAGGCCCAGAAGTTGATGACGACGGGGCTGTCCGCCAGGGCACGCGACAACGTGAACGTGCCACCATCGATCAGACTCACCGTGAAATCGGTAGCGACTCGGGCGTTCGGATCAGGCGTGCCCACGATGGGCTTCTCTGCACCGGCGGACAAGCAGCCTGCCAAGGCCAGGCCGATGACGAGCACCGTGAGCAGGGGAGTGAGCCGCTTCATGGCGTGCCAGGGTAGTGCCGATGGCTGGAAGGGAAGTC
>CBEVHI010000307.1:0-2349 GCA_965549635.1 uncultured bacterium
GCTTCACCCACATGCTGGCGGAACGTCTGTCTGCCGCTCGCGAGCAGATCCGCAGCCGCATACGCACAGGGTTGATCTCACAAGGCTGATTGCTCCACAATCCGCGATTCGAGGGGCCCACCCAGGACCCCTCGATCGCTCTCGTTGTGACTACTTCCCGAGAGAGGAGAGCACCTCTTCTGCTCTCGCCTGAGCGTCCTCGAGAAGGGCCATCAGGTAGTTGTGGTTGTGGAACCCGCCGCTCTCGTCGCCTTCGGCGAGCGCGAGGTTGCCTACGGCTTCGTCCAGCTTGGCCTGGAGATCTGCATCATCGACACCATCCATGGCCTCGACAGCCGCAGCCACTTTGCCGGCCACCACCTCGTCGAGTGACTGGAAGGAGTCCTGCCATGCGGCAATCTTCCCTTCGATGTCGCTGGTCGTGAAGTCGCCGTGACATTGGTTGCAGGAGGCGGTGGTCGTCCCATCTTCCTCCGGGACGAGGATCGACCACGTGTGCCCATGCTGCATCGACGAGTTGCTCCCGTCGGCGTCACTCGCGTACATGTGGCACGTGGTGCACGTGGTGCCCGGCATCGTGCGCCCGTCTGCCACGCCGACTCCGCCGGTCCCGGTCAGGACGTTGTAGCTGAGATGGTCCGTGTCGGGGAACCGCAGGTTCCCGTGACACTGCCCGCACAGCTCATTGCCGTCCGTCATAGCGAGATACTCACCACTCGACGAGTCGAACAGCGACGGTTGTGTTGGCTGATGGGGATCGTGACAGGAAGAGCATCCGACGCTCGGCCACTCAGAGGCGTTAGCGGGTGCGGTGGCTGCGCTGAACTGCCCTCCATCCGTCGTGAAGAAGTAGGCGAGTGCCGCCGCCTCACTCATGCCGCCGTTGGCGCGTACCGCGGTAGGTCCGTGGCATGCAATGCAGTTCTCCGGGTCATCTCCGTTGATGACTTCATCCGGTGTGGCCCCTGCGAGCTCCTCGCCGAGTTCTGCGGCAACATCTCCCTGCGTCGCGGCGTGCGAGGTCGACGCCCAGGCGTCGAACGTCAGGTGATCCGTTTCGAACCGGAGACTGCCGTGGCACTGTCCGCAGAGTTCCGAACTGTTCGACATCACCACGTGCTCACCTGTCGATGACTCCAACAGCGCCGGCTGTCCTGGATCATGCGGGTTGTGACAGGAAACGCAGCCGACGCTGGGCCACTCGGAGGCATGGTCAGGTGTCGTCGCAGCGCTGAACTTGCCGTTGTCGCTGGTGAAGAAGTAGGCCAGTGTGTCGGCTTCGTTCATGCCGCCATTGGCGAGCACAGCCGATGGACCGTGACAGGCAATGCAGTTCTCCGGGTCGTCGCCGGCGATCACATCGGCAGGTGTCTCGCCTGCTCGCTCCTCGGCCAACTCACCGGCCACATCCGCCTGCGTCGCGCCGTGCGGACTTGCGGTCCAGTGGTCGTAGACCACATGGTCAGTCTCCGGAAACCTGAGGGTGCCATGGCACTGGCCGCAGAGTTCACTCGTACTCTCGACAGCCGTGTAGGCGGCAGTCGTCGCGTCGAACGCGGCGAAGGTCGGCATCGAGGCTTGTGGGTGATCATCGGCAACCTCATGACACGCCGTACACGCAACTGCAGGCCAGTCTTGGGTGTTCGTGGCAGTCGTATCGCCACTGAACACTCCATCGGTGGTCGTGAAGAACATTCCCAAGGCTTCGACGCTGGATGCAGTCGCCCCGGCCGTCGGACCGTGACAGGCGATGCAGTTCTCCGGATCATCCCCATGGATGACATCATCCGGTGTTTCGCCGGCACGTTCCTCGCCAAGCTCAACTGCCACGTCGGTCTGTGTGTCAGCATGCGAACCAGCAGTCCACGTTCCGTGGACATCCGCGTGGCACGTGTCGCAGTCGGTGCGAAGGGTGACGGCTGTCACCGTGGGTGCAGTGGTAGCGGTCGTGGATGGCGACGGAGCCGCCGTCGACGTGGTCGTCGCTGCCGTCGTCGAAGTTGTCGACGTCGACCCGGACGTACACGCCGCCAGTGCCAGAGTCGTCATGAGCACCACCGCAAGTACGATTCCTCGTCTCATTGCGCAGGCTCCTTGACTCAGAGCGATCCCTCAGGATCCCCCCACGTTCTCTGTTCTCAAGATGGGATCACATCCCATCGCGCCGATCATACGCCCGCCACGGGGCCGTTCCTATGGGCCGAATGGTCCGCAAAAGTCCCATTTTTCGAGATGCAGCCGATGACCATCCATAAGTATCGACTAGAAGTAGCCCGGTGTCGCAGATAGACGATCAGGTCCCGCCGGACCGTAGTTGCGCCACGCCAGGCTGGTAGCGAGAACGCGACG
>CBEVHI010000308.1:0-2339 GCA_965549635.1 uncultured bacterium
CTAGAAAGAGGGAAGCATCCTCCAGAATTCCTCTTCCATGTCGAGTGCACTCACGAAGTGACGGATCTCGTCTTCCGTGATCGGCCCGGCTTCTGGGACGACAACGTCATAAGCCACGCCGGTGGCGAGCAGGACGTTCACGACTCTGGCATTCGCCGGCCTGCTCTGCGCAGCACCGCAGGTCGGGCAGGTGAACAGGTAGCTCCCCGAATCTCCGGTCGGGTCGAGTTCGAGAGCGAGATCATCGGGATGAAGTTCGATGTCTCCACACTGTTCGCAGGTGGTTTTGATGGTGGTCATTCGGCGCTCCGCTCACCGCTCATGCATCGTGTATCGGTATCTGAGAAGACCCCCTGAAGGGACTATTCCGAAATGGTCACCCCGTAGCGAGTGAGCACTCTCGAGCGCAGCGACGCTGTTGCCGCAGCCGTCTCGTCGCCTTCGAGCAGTATCGCGTCCGAGCCCAGTCGAACCAGGAGTCGCGCAACGACGCTCGGGTCGGAAGCGGAGAAGCGGATGATGAGAGGGTCGGTCGATACGACGTCGACGGGGTAGTAGTCGACGACCCAGGCGGCATCCTGCTCCAGGCGGATCGTTGCGCGCACATCCTCTTCCGAAGGGGTGTAGCGCAACGTGGGCGGTGGAGGCTCGGGGTTGGGGGTGAAGCGCTCCTCCGTTGCGGTGGCAGACCGAATCCGGTCCACCCGGAACACTCGCTCGGCTCCCGCGAAGCGGCAGAACCCCGACAGGTACCAGTTGCCCAACGTCGTAAACACCGACCAGGGTTCAACAAGCCGGCGTGTCGTTTCTCCCTTGCCCAAGGAGGTGTAGGTGAGGTCGATGACTTCCCCCTCGACTGCCGCTTGACGCAGCATCCTGACCAGATCCGACTCTCCCGCTATCTCGACAGCAATGGTGTCGTCTTCGACGATGCCGAGAACGGCTGTGAGCTTTTCGACAGCGCTGTGCAGCGCTGGAGGCGCCTGGTGTGTCGCGATGAGTGTCTTCGCCGCGGCGAGCAGGGCGAGAGCTTCGGCTGCGCTCAGACGAAGCGCTTGTGAGAAGTAGTCGGCCATGTCGACGACGACTTCGTCCTCGTCCACGTAGGCCACCATCAGGTCCCCTGGGCCATACCCGGGCAGACCGCAGACGAACACCAGGTTGAGGTCCTCGATCAGCGCTCGGCGGGTGTAGCCGAAGCGGTCGCAGACCTCGTCGACGCCGGCGCCCGGGTTGGCGATCACCCATGGCAGCATCGAGAGAATCCTGGTCAGGCGGTGCGCTGTCTTGCTCATGATGCCCCGCGTACTCGCTCGACGAGTGCCTGGCGAAGTGATGCCGGTTCGATGATCTCCGCCTTGTCCTCGAAACCGAGCACCCAGCCGATGAACGCGTCGGGATTGGCCACCCGCAGCGTCGCTTCGAGACTTCCATCGTCCCGTTCGATCGCCTTCGAACCGAGCTGGCGGCGCGCCCACCATGCGGTCTCACGGTCGAAGACAACGGTGGCGAGGATGTCCGCCTCGCCCGTTGCCCACGGCTCTGTCGGAAGCGCATCGCGCAGCCGGAAACCTGTCGGTCGTGTGAAGACACCAGGCTCGTCACCTACCGAGAAGCCGGATGCTCGATCTACTCGATAGGCACGCATTCCGCCGTCTTCTCTGGCGATCAGATACCAGTGACCACGCTGATGCAGCAGGCCCATCGGTTCAACCTGTCGCGGTCGGTCCCTGTAGGTGAAACTGAGGATGCGGCGCTCCGTCGCCGCCTGATACGCAGCCGTGAGATCCTCGGCTCCCAACCCGAGGTCGGCTGCCAGCGGCTCACCACCGCCACTCATCGCCAGACCTCCAAGCTTCAGCAATGCTTCAGGGCCGGCCGGCTGACCGCCGAGACGCACCACCTGAGCCGCAATCCACAGGGCCGCCCGTTCCTCATCGGAGAGGTCGGGATCCGGAAGCTGGTAGGCGTCGGGCTGCAGTACGTAACCGAACTCCACTTCCCAGGCGTCCATCGGCCGTAGCTCGATCGGGACCCCCATCCTCCGGAGCAGGCCTTTGTCGCGTTCGAACATGCGATGAAACGCCTCATCGGACTCCTGGGCGTACCCGGCGACCGTGGTCCTGATCTCGTCGGCCGTCACCGGCCGGTCGGCAGTCAGGAGGTAGGCGAGAAGGTTGAGGAGGCGTTCGAGCACACGTCGCATGCGAAGCTCACTGTAGGCCCCACTCGAGTCCGTTACCAGATCCTCGCAGCGCCGGAGGTGCTCTCCTCCTGCCCCATCGGGGCGAAGCCCGACCCTGCGCGGACGGCGAAGAGACACGTTCTTGTCGATGATT
>CBEVHI010000309.1:0-2332 GCA_965549635.1 uncultured bacterium
ACGACCGACCTGCACTTCACCGATGAAACCGTCGAGTGGACCGTCGCCGACCGGAACAAGCGCCTCCACATCCATGCCGAGCGTGCCCAGGGAGGCCTGCTCTACGCGCCCACTCGCACCGACATGGCCGACCGGGTCGGCGAAACGATGCTGTCCAGGGTGTCGGTCACCCTCACCGACGCGCACGGCGGCACTCTGTTCGAAGGGACCGGACGCAACGCCGGACTCGAACTCCACGGGGACCTCGACCGGCTCCTCGCCCTCCAGACGGAAGAGACCTAGTCCGTCAGGGGCTCCGGAATCGACGCTGGCGCCCCACGGACGGGGAAGCTCCATCCGATCGAGCAAGAACGGCCACGCGAGATCGGACACGAGCACCACAAGCAGGCCACATCAGAGCGGAGGCGTCACGGGGTAGTCGTCCGTGCCGCGAAACGCACGCTCCAATGTGGCCATGACCGCCAGCACAACATGGTCGTGCCAATGAGGGGCGACCACCTGCACGCCGATCGGCAACCCAGCGCTTCCTTGCTCCACCTGCTGTGCGGTGACATCGGCCATATCCTTGCTGACAATCCGGTCGGATTCCTCACCGGGCCGTACCCGGGACACCGACACCACGCCTGCGGGTGCGCCCAGTACGTTGTAGACAAGCGCGTACGTGACCGCTGGAAGCAGATGCTCGGAGGCGCCGTGCGTGAACGCCGGCAAAGCCACCGGTGGACAGATCACCACATCGAACCCGTCGAGGCTTTGGAGAAACGCGGATCGGTAGCGGGTTCTCGCCTCGACAATCTCCTGATACTCCGCCGCCGAGCCCGGTCTCACCTGCCGAATCAACGCCGCCAACTGACGCTGACCGCGCGCCTCCATCACTCTCGCGACGACGGACCGCAACGGGGTAGGAATCTTCAATGCCCGGAACAGCCCGGCGACCTGCGGGAGGAAATCTTCCTTGCCGACAAGGCGGAAGTAGTCTCCGCCGCCGGCGGCGGAGATCGCTCGCAGGAAGACCCGCACACCCTCGGTCGCGTCAGGAAGTTCGACCGGTTCGACCGTCGCTCCCAGCCTGCGCAGACCATCCGCGGCTTCGCCGACGACCCGCCGGATCGACGGTGACACGGGGAAGTACCCATTGTCGGTGTACACGCCGACACGCAACCCGGCGACGTCGACGGTGTCGGGTTCGGTCCACGGCACCGGGGGCACAAGATCGGCGGTCGCGCCCATCGACGTCTGCGCAAGGATGCGCATCGCCAGCGACAGGTCATTCACCGCGCGGGCAATAGGGCCCGGTTGGGAGATGAACACCTCCTGCCCGTAGCCGAGCAGGCCAGTGGCGAGGTCATCGTTGGAGAGCCGGCCCGAGGTGGGTTTGAACCCGTGCACGCCACAGAAGTGGGCGGGCAACCGGGTGCTCCCTCCGAAATCGCCGGCGAGCCCAATTGCGGAGCCGCCGGCGGCGACGATGGCGGCCTCCCCACCGCTGCTCCCACCGGAGGACCGATCCAGGTTCCACGGGTTGTTGGTTCGCCCGTAGACGCGGTTGTCGCTCTCCGACCCGGCGAGCGTCTGGATGATGTTCGTTTTCCCGAGGATGATCGCTCCGGTGTCTCGCAGCCGGGTCACCAACGGTCCTTCATCGTGGTAGACGTTGCCGATCTGCTCGATCGCGCCGAGCGTGGTCTGGGTTCCGGCCACCCTGAACTGCTCCTTGATGGTGACGGGTACACCGTGCAAAGCACCGACATCCTCGCCTCGCCGTAGCGCCTTGTCGGCGGCGGCTGCCTGCTGACGCGCTTCGTCGAACAGAGGAATCACAACCGCGTTGAGTTGTGCGTTCACCTCGGAGATGCGGGCGATGTGTGCCTCGGTGACGTCGACAGCGGTGACGTCTCCGGCTCTGATCCTGGCAGCGAGTTCCGTAGCGCTCAACCGTGTCAGGGCAGCGTCGTGGTCCATCATGCTGCCTCCCCTCGACTCCCCCTGCGGGCCACCCTGCCCGACTCGCCTCGATGCTACCTATCCCGGCTGAAGGCTGCCCGGAGATGGCGCAGGACATGCAGACCTTTCTTTCGCGATCTGGGGCCTGCCCGAGTGTTACCTCTTCCCCACGCACGAGGCGACCGGCGACAAGATGAGATGCGGCCCGCCCGGGCCACCTGAAGCTCCAGAGCGACCACCGACTCCCGGCGCTCAGATCACCGCTACTTGGCGCACTCCATGGAGAGGCGTAGCGGAACGGAGAGATGCGGCAATCATTCGTGCGACGTGCCACTAGATCTGACAGGCCTCGGGACCTGGACCGTGCGGGCTATCCGACCCTTCGCCG
>CBEVHI010000310.1:0-2330 GCA_965549635.1 uncultured bacterium
CGGCGACGGTGACGATCACGGTCACCACCGCCGCTGTCAATAGACCGCCGGAATTCACATCGGATCCGACAAACACCGCACAGACCGTCAACATCGGGGGGCACCTTGCCCCGCTGACGGGCAGCGACCCCGACGGCGACCCCTACACCTTCGTCATTGCCGGAGGAGCGCTCCCGCCAGGTGTAGGTCTCAACGCCGACGGAACGTTCAGTGGTTCCCCCTCCGACGGCGGAACCTATGTGGCAACGATTGACATCTGCGATGCATTCGGGCTGTGCTCTGCCTCCGTGCTCACGATCGTGGTCAACGCAGTCCTGCCGTTCACGGGCGCACCCATCGGCACGCTTGTACTGCTCGGACTCCTGATGATGCTCTTCGGTGGTCTCCTTGTCCTGGCACATCGTCGGCGAACCATCGGGCCCACGAGTGGTACGTCGAGCAATTGACGAGGTGCTTTGCATCTCACCTCATCTCCTGAATCGAGACCGGATCGTTCTGGCCGGCAGCGACGATGCTTCCCTCGGGGACCTCGTGCCACGCTTCGGAGGTGATCGGCTCCGAAGCGATGACAACCGCCCGATACCCGGGGACCGGGTCGGCATGCCGGAGGGAACACACCGAGCAGTCGGTGACGCCATCTCGCTCCGTCCACCACAGCGTGTTGCCCCAGCGTGATGCCACCAGGTGTTGGCCGTCGGTGAGCATGAGGTTGAGCTTGGCCGGCTCACCGGCACCCGCTGTCTCGGGCATTGCCGCCAGCAGAGGGATCGCTTCGCCGAGCATCTCGACGATCGCCGTCACGTCGCCGGCCGGCCGGTTCGGATCGAGACCGAACCGAGAGAGCCGGCCAAGTAGCCAGAGGAAGACGACCTCGGAGTCGGTGGTGCCACGGCGTCTGGTGAGGATCTCGGCGGGCGTTTGGGCCAGCAGCAGCGGGCCGACGTGTTCGAAGCCGGTCACGGTGCCGTTGTGTGCGAACGTCCACGGACCGTGAGTGAACGGATGCGTGTTCTGCGGGACGATGCCTCCGATCGTGGCTGCCCTGACGTGAGCGATGACCGATTCCGCCTTGATCCTCTGCGCTGCGGCAGAGAACTCGAGGTCCTGATAGGCGGCCCGCGTCCGCCGCTCCACTCTCGGGATCCCGCTTTCGTAGTGGGCGATGCCCCATCCGTCGGGGTTGGCACGGCCCCGCCGGTCGAGGCGACTCTGCTGCAGCAAAGCGTTCTGAGCTTCGACCAGTGAGCACTCCAGCCGTGTCGGCTGGTTCGCCGCGAATCCGTACAGTCTGCACATACGTTTGGGAACAGGTGTCCACCATGTGCCACACCGGCATCGTCTCCGATCCGACAGTTGATTGCAGCCGTCGGCCGGCCGTGTGAGACTGGCAGCATGACCCGCCCAGAACTCCCCGCAGTCCTCGATGTCGTCCGCAGATTCATCGACCGTGAGGTCATCCCGATCGAGTCCCGGTTTCTCGAGGTCGGATTCGACGGGATGCTTCCCGACCTGGAGGCACTCCGTGCTCAGGTCAAGGAGATGGGTCTTTGGGTACCGCACCTCCCCAAGGAGGTCGGCGGTCCAGGACTGTCGCTCGTCGAATTCGCCCACGTGAGCGAGCAACTCGGTCGCACCCCGCTGGGCCACTACGTGTTCAACGCCCAGGCCCCGGATGTCGGCAACATGGAACTGCTCCTCAACCACGGCGACGAGTCCCAGAAGCAGGCGTGGCTGTACCCGCTGATCGAAGGGGATATCCGTTCGTGCTTCTCGATGACCGAACCCGGCAGGGCCGGGTCGAACCCGACGTGGCTCGCCACGACCGCGGTCAGAGACGGGGACGACTACGTGATCAACGGGGACAAGTGGTTCACGTCGGCGGCAGAAGGTGCGGCGTTCACGATCGTCATGGCGGTCACCAATCCGGAGGCGAAGGAGCGCCACCGTAGGGCGAGCATGATCATCGCCCCAACCGACAACTCGGGATTCGAGCTGGTGCGGAACACCTCGGTGATGGGGGAGACCGGTTCGGGATGGGCGAGTCACGCCGAGGTGGCGTTCAACGACTGCAGGGTGCCCGTCGAGAACCGGATCGGAGGCGAGGGAACCGGCTTCGCCCTGGCCCAGGAGCGGCTCGGACCGGGACGGATTCATCACTGCATGCGCTGGATTGGCATCTGCGAACGAGCTATCGAGATCATGTGCCGGCATGCGATCGATCGGGATCTTGCTCCGGGGAGGCCGCTGGCATCGCGTCAGGTCGTTCGGCATTGGATTGCCGACAGCAGGGCGGAAGTCAACGCAGCTCGCCTGATGGTGCTCGACGCCGC
>CBEVHI010000311.1:0-2326 GCA_965549635.1 uncultured bacterium
GCTCCTCCGAGGAAGCCGGGTAGGTCGGTGAATACCGACTGGCACACTTCATTGGCGTCGATGAACTTCGGGTCGTTGGGATCGATGCTCCCAAAGGGCCCTCGGGGTTGACCGTCGCCACCTCCCGCACCGGGCGTGCCGAGCGAGGAGAAGTCGGGGTCGGGCATGTCGTAGCCGTTCTCCCGCATGCAGGCGGCGTATTCGTAGATCGTATCTTCGATCTGGGTGCGATCTTCTTGTCGAACTCCGAGAGCGATCCCTTCGAGAAGTGGCGCGCACGCTTCGCGGGCAGTCTGGAACAGCTCGCGGTCGACGGACTCCGGGTTCGATGGCCGGGAGAAACGGAGATTGCCGTTGGCATCAACGGTGGGATCGTCGACCTCCATGCCGTTGTCCCTCAAGCATTGGGTGAAGTCGAGCATCGCCTGTTCCACATCCGCTGCGACAGTGGTCGTGGTGGTGTCCTCGACCGTGGTTGCATCGAGGGTCGCCACCGCGTCACCGCTGACGCTCCCTCCACCACATGCTGTCGCGAGCACCCCAAAGACCGCCAGCAGCGTGACGAACTTGGTTCTCATTTGCTTCCTCTCAGCGCTGACCAACCTGAGCATCGTGTGCCGGTCTAAGCCGGGAATGAAGCAGGACTAAGAAAGTCGTGAGAAAGCTCAGGAGGGGGTTGACAGTACTTCTTGGGGCAACGGAAACCATCGCATTTCCTCGGCCGCAGGTGGCAGGCGCACAGCCTGGCCGCCGAAACCGGCTGGTGGCTGTGCGAGAACCCGGCGAGCCGTGTTGAGATACGTCGGCAAACGGTCGGGGGGTTCCGTGAGTTGACGCTGCGGGTAGGCCATGGCGGCTCCGTCGTAGACGATGTCAGACAGTGCCATCGGAGGTGCTCCGCTGTCGTCTCGATGCCGCCACACGGCGGTGGCGGGATCGACGTCGTAGCCGCTCAAGAGGCGCCATCCGTCTCTGGCGATCAGGTGTACCGCTTCGACGATGTAGGAGAACTCCTCCTCGCTGATGAAGTAGTTGAAATTCACCCGGGCCCATCCCGGCTTGATGAGTTCACAGCCGCGCTCGACTTCAACTTCGAGTCGGCGGCTCATGTCATCGTCGACGCCAAGGAGCCGGTGACCGTAGGGGCCGGCGCAGGAGCAACCTCCCCTGGACTGAATGCCGAACAGGTCGTTGAGCAGCGCGACGACGTAGTTGTGGTGGAGCAGTTTCCCGGGTCCGAAACGGTCGGGGGCGCGCACCACGAACGAAACGATGGAGAGCCGGTCGGCGTCGGGGTTGCCGAGGACTCGGAGGTTTGGGTCCTTGCGCCATGAGTCGATTGCACGACGGATGAAGCCGGCTTCCCGACGGCGGATCTCGTTGGCGCCGACGGCCTCCTTCAGTTGGAAGACCAGGCCGGCTCTGATCGACTCAACGATCGCCGGAGTGCCACCTTCCTCTCGATGCTCTTGGTCACGGAGGTAGTGGTGTTCGAACGAACTCACGTAGCTGACCGTTCCTCCACCGGGGACCGAAGGTATGCGATTGGTGAGCAGATCCCGCCGGACCGCGAGTACGCCCGGCGTCTGGGGGCCGCCGATGAACTTGTGGGGGGAGACGAAGACCGCATCCTTGTAGTCGTCGCCGTGGGTGGTTGGGGAGCGCATCTCGACGGCAACGTAGGGAGCGGCTGCGGCGAAATCCCAGAATGAGAGAGCGCCGTGCCGGTGCAGCACGGAGGAGATGGTCGATGTATCGGTGATGATGCCGGTGACGTTCGACGCGGCCGAGAAGCTTCCGATGCGAAGGGGACGGTCGCCGTACTCGATGAGCATCTCTTCGAGGTGGGCGACGTCGATGTGGCCGTCTTCGTCCTCACGGATCTCGATGACTTCTGCAATCGATTCGAGCCAGGGAAGCTCATTGGAGTGGTGCTCGTAGGGACCGACGAAGACGACCGGCCTCTCCGTGGACGGGATGTGGTCCGCGAGATGGTGGCGTTCGTCGAGCTGGCTCGGAATCCGGAAACCGAGGATGGTGACGAGCTTGTCGATCGCCCCGGTCGATCCCGATCCGCAGAAGATCACCGCGTGTTCTTCCTCTGATCCACCGAGACAGCGTTTGATGATGGCCCTTGCCTCCTCGCGGAACCGGGTGGTCTGCAGCCCGGTCCTTGATGTCTCGGTGTGGGTGTTGGCATAGAGCGGAAGGACGACTTGACGCAGATAGTCCTCGATGAAGGACAGGGGCTTTCCGGAGGCGGTGTAGTCGGCGTACGTGACACGGCGCGGGCCAAACGGACCGTCGATCGCCGTATCGGCGCCGA
>CBEVHI010000312.1:0-2318 GCA_965549635.1 uncultured bacterium
CCGCGAGACGACACCCCGTGAACGGGCCGGTGCGCCCGAGCAACGACCGCGATTGCCGCCTCGACTTCGGGCATCGCTCCGAAGCTGGTGGCGGTGACGTAGTTGGACGTGCGGGAGAGACGGCCGAGCGGATCGGTCTCGTAGATCGAGTGGTCGACGACGCCTGCGGCTACCTCGGGGTGCGCCGCCTGAACGAGCAGTGCCCTGATCCCGCCGATGAACGCTGCCGGGTCGCCCAAAACCGCCCATGTCATTGAGCCGGGTCCGAACAGACCCGGATCGCCGCTGTACTGCATGGTGTGAGCGAGGGGGTTGGAGGCGTGGGCGAACAGGCCGGTGGTGCCGGCGATCATCCGTTCTCTCAAAGCGTCAGCTATGGCCATGGTCGTTTCGTTCTACGGCACGACTACCTTGCCAGGATGACTGCACTAACGCGAGAGGCTGTTGTTCGTTGCGTTCGATCAGCGCCATGTGGGCGCGGTGCTGCTCCAGTGCGATGTCTCCTTGGCTCGTGAGTCGGGACGGCGTCCGCGGGGATTGTCAGGCACACCTTGTTGTTCCATGGACCCATCTACCCTCCCGGGCATGGACGTTCGCCCCGACGATCTGGACGCAACTCGATCGGTGATCGCCGGCCGCGACCTGACCGCGACCGCTTCCGGGTATCTGACCGCCGACGTGGCGATGGCGCTGCCGTTCGATGCGCTCGTTCCGTTCAAGACCGCCCTGAAGACGTTCTTCTCGACCGAACCGTGGACCGACGACGACGCAACGGCGCTCTCGGATTTGATCACGCCGCACCTCGACGACGGCTGGTGGGAGCACGACCTGGGCGGCGGCATCACTCTCACCTACGGAGTCCGTGACGGGCGCTTCGAGCTGTGGGTGTCGGGGGCGTCGACACCGGCGGTGTCGATCTTCGATCGGGTGTTTGATGGACCGGTGGTTCCCGAGGCGACGCCGCACCCTCGCAAGGTGAAGTTCTCGACCGGCGGAGTGCCGGCACCGGGCGTGTGGTACCGGCGCAGCGACGGGACTCCCGACGATCCCCGCGTGGAGCGACTCTTCGCAGAACCATATGTCACCGACGTAATGGTCGCCGGCGACTTCGTCACGGTGGGAATCGGAGCGAGGGAACCGTGGGAGCGGCGCCTGGAACCGCTCCTTGCCCTGATCACCGAACTGTTCGCTGCTGAAGGGGCGATCCTGGCGCCGGAGCGGACCAGGAACGAACTGCTCGCCGAGGCCCGCAGCGAGCGGCGACCAGAGGAGTTGCACCTGCTCGACCCCGACGACTTCGAGCATCGCGCCCGGCTCGTCGACGCTCTCGACGACGACGACGTGCGTGTGCGCCGGGTTGCCGTGGCGGTTCTCCTCGAGTCAGGAGACGAGGACGTGCGCCGGGACGCTGCCGTCCGAGGTGCGGCCGACCCGTCTCGGGTGGTGCGTCGCACCGCCATCGACGCGGCCGCCGACGCGGGGGAGGAACACTTCCGGGTGCTGTTCGAGTCTGCGATGCGAGATGAGGACCCGTGGATCCGCTGGAAGGCGGTGCGATCTTTGGGCGAACTGGGGGTCGAGCCGAGTCGCGGCCGAGTCGAGGCCTTGACCGACGATCCCGACTTCCAGGTCCGCTTCGAAGTCGCCAAGGTGCTGCGTCGCTCCTGAAACAAGGGTTGTTCCCGACGAGAACCTGCCTCCATCGTGCGGGAGGCGTGCGATCATGGCCGGCGAGTCTCGGGGTTGGGTTCGTATGCATCAGTTCAACCGCTTCACGGCAGCTGCGATCGCGGTCGTGGTGATGACCGCCTGCGCCGGTGAGGTCACCCCCGAGGCCGGTACTGCTTCGACGCCGGCTGCGACGGCAGCTCCCTCGACTGCGACGACCCCGACTCCGACGACCGGACTGCCTTTGCCCCCAGAGGACGCTGCCGCCCTGGCTTTCGGTATCTGGGTCTCTGGTGACCTGGATCGACTCGCCGAGCTGACGACCGATCCCGCCTTCCTCGTGCTGGCCGGTCGCGCCGCGTCCGAAACAGACCGATGGCGTTTCGTCTCGTGCGCCTCGGCTCTCGGCCGCACCAACTGCGCATGGACCGGCACGACGGAGACGCTTGCGCTCCACGTCGACAACAAGGCGGCCGAGGAAGGACGGCCCGCGGTCACGTATGCGTCCTTCAAACCGGCCCCATGAGACGAGACGCGGGACCGCAGTCGGCGAGCGCGGTCGACTCGATGGTTGCGGAAGTTCGGACAGAGCAGTCCCAAGTGGCTAGGGTGGTTGAGGCCGGAAAGCTCCGGCGGCTCTCCCGTCGTGG
>CBEVHI010000313.1:0-2308 GCA_965549635.1 uncultured bacterium
CACGAGGTGGTCCAGCGCCTCTTTCGAGATCGTCACCAGTGTCGAGTCTGCCGATGCTCGGACCGAAGCCATGCGGGGGGCACCGTCGAGCAGCGCCATCTCCCCGATCACATCGCCTGCCACCCGCCGGGCGAGGAGCACTTCCCGTTCTCCGGTGATCTTGACCACCTCGACTTCGCCTTCGGTGATCACATATGCCCGGTCCCCTTCGCTGCCCTCTTCGAAGAGCAGCGATCCGCCGGGAACCTCCACGATCTCGGCCCCCAGGGCGAGGCGCTCGAGATCTGAGGAGGTGAGACCGGCGAACAACGGCACGGTCTCGAGCAGCGCGGCGGTGTCAGACCGTTTCAAGATACCGGTGGATCATCGAGACGGCGATCGAACCCTGGCCGACAGCCGAGGCGACACGCCGGATCACTCCGTGGCGGACATCGCCGGCGGCGAAGACTCCGGGCACGCTGGTTTCGAGGAGGAATGGGGCTCTCTCAACCGTCCATGTGGATGGTTTGTCGCCATCGAGGTAGATGTCGGGGCCGGTGTAGATGAAGCCTCGTTCGCTGCGCTTCACGACGCCGTCGAGGAAAGCAGAGTGGGGCACCGCGCCGACGAAGATGAAGATCCCGGCCGCATCACGTTCGTGCACCTCGCCGCTCGTTCGATCCTTCAAACGAATGCGCTCTACCCGCTGTTCTCCGATCACCTCGACCACCTCGGCGCCGAGGAGCACCTCGATGTTGGGTTGGGAGCGGATCTGGTCGACGAGGTACTGGGACATCTTGGCCTCCAGCGTGTCGCCCCTGACGATCATCGTGACCTTCGCGGCGTACCGGGCGAACATCATGGCCCCCTGGCCTGCCGAGTTCGCTCCTCCAACGACGTAGACCTCGCCCCCTTCGTAGTTGGCTGCCTCGGTGATGGCCGCTCCGTAGTAGACGCCGGCACCTTCGAAACGCTCGTATCCGGGTACGGAGAGCCGACGGACGGTCATGCCGGTGGCGATGAGGACCGCGTGGCTGCTCAGCTCGGAGCCGTCCTCGAGACTGACGGTCTTGACACTGTCTCGCACGCGCAAACCCGTCACCGCTCCACTGAGGATCTCGGCACCCAGGCGATCGGCCTGCGTGACGGCCCGGCGTGCGAGATCTCCGCCGCTGATCCCTGCAGGGAAGCCCAGGTAGTTCTCGATTCGGCTGCTCGTCCCGGCCTGGCCACCTGGCGCCTGCTGTTCGATCATGACGGTTCGCAGACCCTCGGATGCCCCGTACACGGCCCCGGCGAGTCCTGCCGGCCCGCCACCAATGATGATGAGGTCGTAGAAGCGGCTTTGCGCCTCGGTCCGCAAACCGGCTTGCTCTGCCAGGGACCTGCGGTCTGGATCGACGAGGACGGTCCCGTCGGGGAAGAACACAATCGGGATCGTCCCCGCGTCCCCGGTGGCCGAGGCCACCATCGCTGCCGCATCCTCGTCCCTTTCGATGTCCAAGAACCGGTACGGAACCTGGTTGCGTGCCAGGAAGTCTTTGGCCTCGTGTGTGCGCGGAGACCAGGTCGTCCCTGCCACCCGAATCCCGTCGAACGGCGCGGGGACGTTCGCCCGCCAATCGCTCAGCAGGTCGTCGAGCACCGGATAGAGATGCTGCTCCGGCGGGTCCCACGGCTTCATGATGTAGTGGTCGAGGTCGACCACGTTGATCGCCTCGATGGCGGCCTCCGTGTCGGCGTATGCGGTCAGCAACGCCCGTTTGGCCTCCGGGAACATCTCCTTGGCGTGGGCGATGAACTCGGTACCCGTCATCTCCGGCATGCGCTGATCGACGAGGAACAAGGCGACCGTTCCGCCCCGACCTTTGATCTGGTTGAGCGCATCGAGCGCCTCAGCTCCTGACGACGCGGCGACGACCTGGTAGTCCTCGCCGTAGGACGAGCGCAGATCGCTCCGCACCGCATCCAGGACGAGCCCATCGTCGTCGACGGTGATGATGACGGGCTTGGCCACCCGTTCCCTCCCTGTTGGACCGGCAAGGGCACTCTATCGACGGGCCGAAGCTACGTTCCAGCGATTGGGTGGTACGTGTGCTCGATCTGGTCTGCGGACAGGTCGACGACACGGATACCGGAGGGATCATCGCCCAACGGATAGCCGACGGGACCGGAGGTGACCATCTGAAAACCCTGGTCAAAGGCCAGCGAATTGCGGTGCCAGTGGCCGGCGAACGCGATCTCCACCCCGTATCGGTGGATCAGTTTCAACATCCTCCGACGCCGCTCCAAAGGGATGTTCCAGTAGGTGTCCGGCTCGTCGGCTGAC
>CBEVHI010000314.1:0-2301 GCA_965549635.1 uncultured bacterium
GTGTGTAGTCGTCAAGCCTCACCCTATGCTCTTCGTAGACTGCCGCCGTCAGTGCGTAGCGTGAAGCCTGTTGCGCGCGGTACTGATGGACCAGCGGTCCCACGATTGCCAGCACAAGTGCAGCGATGAGCAGCTCACTCTTGTGTCGCTGGAGCGCACTGATCACCACGGCACCTCGATAGACGTAGCGTCGTACCCGACACCTAGCTCTTCGCACTTGTGGATCGGTGTCCTCACCGGGCTGCCTCTGTCACATCGCGCAACTCCCGTTTCAACTCCTGAATCTCATCGCGCAACCGGGCCGCATACTCGAAACGGAGATCTTTCGCCGCTTCGTGCATCTCCTCCTCGAGGCTGAGGACGAGGCGCTGGAGATCTTCATCGGCCAAGTCCAACGGTTTCCGCTGACCCACCTCTGTCCTGCGTTGCTGCACAGCGGCATCGTGTGACTGCACGAGTTCCAGGATGTCACTCACCTTCTTGCGAATCGTCTGAGGATCGATCCCATGTTCGGCGTTGTAGGCGACCTGCAGGGCACGGCGCCGGTTGGTCTCCCCGATCGCACGCTCCATCGAATCCGTCACCCGGTCCGCATACATGATCACCTGGCCATCGACATTCCTCGCTGCTCTCCCTGTCGTCTGGATCAGGCTGGTCTCCGAACGAAGGAACCCTTCTTTGTCGGCATCGAGAATCGCCACCAGCGAGACCTCGGGCAGATCCAGGCCCTCGCGCAACAGGTTGATGCCCACCAGCACGTCAAACTCACCAAGACGCAAATCACGCAGGATCTGGACCCGTTCCAACGTGTCGATCTCCGAATGCAGGTACCTTGCCCGCACTCCCATCTCGAGTAGATAGTCGGTGAGGTCCTCAGCCATCTTCTTCGTGAGGGTCGTGACGAGCACCCGTTGATCGCTGTCCGCCCGCTGCCGGATCTCGTCGAGGAGATCATCGATCTGCCCCTTGGTGGGGCGGACGATCACCTCGGGATCGACCAGACCGGTCGGCCGAACGATCTGTTCCACAATGCGGGTGGAATGCTCGATCTCGAACGGACCCGGCGTGGCCGACATGAACACGACCTGATGTGTCTTCTCCAGCCACTCATCGAAGGTCAGCGGCCGGTTGTCGATCGCAGACGGAAGCCGGAATCCGTGCTCCACCAGCACGTCCTTGCGGCTGCGATCTCCCGCATACTGGCCGCGGATCTGCGGGACAGACACGTGGCTCTCGTCGAGCACCATCAGGAAGTCGTCGGGGAAGTAGTCCAGCAGCGTGAATGGAGCCTCTCCCGGTTCGCGACCGTCGATGTGGCGGCTGTAGTTCTCGATACCCGAACAGAAGCCAATCTCGCGCATCATCTCCAAGTCGTAGGACGTGCGCATCCGCAACCGCTGGGCCTCAAGGAGCTTGCCGGTTGCCTCCAACTCCGCGAGACGCTCCCCCAACTCGACCTCGATCGCCGCGATGGCCCGCTGCATCCGCTCCTCGGAAGCGACGTAGTGTGACGCCGGATACACCCACAGTTCGTCGAGTTCCTCCAACACCTCCCCCGTGAGCGGATTCATGCGTAGGATCCGCTCGACTTCGTCGCCCCAAAACTCGACCCGTGCCACCGTCTCCTCGTATGCGGGAAAGACCTCCAGCGTGTCGCCTTTGACTCGAAAGCGCCCGCGGATAAGGTTCACGTCATTGCGTTCGTACTGGGTGTCCACCAGACGACGCATCGCCTCTCGCATGGGGTAGTCAACACCCTTGATGAGCCTAAGAACACGCCCGGAGTACTCCTCCGGGGTACCCAGCCCGTAGATAGCCGACACCGACGCCACCACGATGACGTCGTCTCGAAACAGCAGCGCGCTGGTCGCCGCGTGACGAAGCCGGTCGATCTCATCGTTGACCGACGAGTCCTTCTCGATGTACGTGTCTGTCTGCGGGAGGTAGGCCTCCGGCTGGTAGTAGTCGTAGTACGACACGAAGTACTCCACCCGGTTCTCGGGGAAGAACTGGCGGAACTCGTTGGCGAGCTGCGCTGCCAGCGCCTTGTTCGGAGCCAGGATCAGTGTCGGTTTCTGCACTTGCTCGATGGTCCAAGCGATCGTCGCCGACTTGCCTGACCCGGTGATCCCCAACAGCGTCTGGAACCGCTCACCCGCCCTGATCCCTGACGCCAACGCGGCGATTGCTTCTGGTTGGTCACCGGACGGATCGAAGTCGGAGTGGACGCGAAAGGGAGGCATGGCTCGCCAGTGTACGGGATGAGCCTGCTTCGCAGGCCGTACTTCGTATTTCGTATCT
>CBEVHI010000315.1:0-2299 GCA_965549635.1 uncultured bacterium
TCTCCCGAACCGACGATGCGCCGCACCGTCCCCGTCCCCCACTTGTCGTGGTGGACACGGTCACCGGTGGAGATGTCGATGGCATCGACGGTCTCGCGAGGTCTGACCCGCTCTCGGTCCGGCCTGCGCCGACCCCGCTTGACCGTCTCGGTCAGCGAGTCGGGAATCTCGGCCAAGAAACGGCTCGGTGGGTTGTAGTTGGTCCCGCCCCACAGCATCCGGCTCCAGGCGTTGGTGAGGAACAGGCGATCCTGCGCTCTGGTGATCCCGACGTAGCAGAGCCTGCGCTCCTCCTCGAGCTGGTCGGGATCCCCGAGCGAACGTGAGTGCGGGAACACGCCGTCGTCCATGCCGATGAGGAAGATCACCGGGAACTCGAGACCTTTGGCGGTGTGCAGCGTCATCAGTGTCACCGCCTCGGTCGCTTCGTCCATCTCGTCGAGATCGGTCACCAGGCTGATGGACTCCAGAAACAGCTCCAACTTGCGGATACCCGCCAGCTCGTCCCACTCTTCCCCATCAACCAGTGTGCCCTCCGCCCCGGTCTCGTACTCTTCGGCCACCGACACCAACTCACGCAGGTTCTCGACCCTGCCCAACGCCTCGATCGTCCGCTCAGCCTCCAGTTCGGCGAGATAGCCGGTCTCGGACATGACCGCCTCGAGCGCCGCTTTCGGGCCTTCGTCGGCACGCTCTCGCAGCGCGTCGACCACCGCCAAGAACTCCTTGATCATCTTGCGTGCTCGTTGGGCCAGGTGCGGCTCGTCGTCGATCGCCTGCAGGGCGTCGTGGAAACTGACCTCGTAGCCTTGGGCGAACCGGTCGACGTGGGCGATCGATGTGGAGCCGATGCCGCGCTTCGGAACGTTGATGATCCGCTTCATTGCCACTTCGTCGTCAGGGTTGACCAACACTCGCAAGTAGGCGAGCACATCCTTGACTTCCCTCCGCTCGTAGAACTTCACTCCGCCAACCACCTGGTACGGCAGCGCATACCGGACGAACACTTCTTCCAGCACGCGGCTCTGGGCGTTGGTGCGATAGAACACGGCAACGTCGGACGCCGTGTACCCGGCCTGCTCGAGAGCACCGACCTGCTCGGCGACGAAAGCAGCCTCGTCGTGCTCATCCTCCGCCTGATAGCGGGCCACGAGTTCTCCCCGACCGCGGTCGGTCCACAAGTGCTTCGGTTTGCGGCCCACGTTGTTGGCAATCACCGAGTTGGCCGCTTCGAGGATCACCTCCGTCGAGCGGTAGTTGCGGTCCAGCACCACCACCTTGGCGTCCGGGTAGTCCTTTTCGAAGTCGAGGATGTTGCGGATGTCCGCACCACGCCAGCCGTAGATCGACTGGTCGCTGTCGCCGACCACACACAAGTTCCGATGGCCCGCCGACAGCTGCTTGACCAGCATGTACTGGGTGTGGTTGGTGTCCTGGTACTCGTCGACCATCACATACCCCCAGCGTCGCTGGTAGTGCTCCAGCACGTCGGGGAACGCCCCGAATAGCTCTACGGTGACCATCAGCAGATCGTCGAAGTCCATCGCGGAGGCCTCCAACAGCCGCTGCTGGTACAGGCGATACACGTCGGCGACCTGCTCGTGGTAGAAGCCGGCACCATGGCCCTTGTAGGACTCGAAATCGATCATCTCGTTCTTGGCGTCCGAGATCGCCGCACGGATGTTGCGTGGTGGGAACCGTTTGGGGTCCATATCGAGATCGCGCACGCACATCGTGACCAGGCGCAGAGCGTCGGCGTCGTCGTAGATCGAGAACCCCGAGCGGTAGCCGAGTCGGTGCGCCTCACGACGCAGGATGCGAGCACAGGCACTGTGGAACGTGGAAATCGTCATCCCCCGGACACGGGAACCGACGAGGGCCTCGACCCGGTCGCGCATCTCATCGGCGGCCTTGTTGGTGAACGTGATGGCCAGGATGGCCTGCGGAGCCACACCCAGGTCGTGGATCAGGTGGGCGATCCGGTACGTGAGCACCCTCGTCTTGCCGGAACCGGCGCCGGCGACCACCAGCACCGGTCCTTCGGTGACGGCGACGGCCTCGCGCTGCACCGGGTTGAGCGCGTCGAGCACGTCGACAGCAGGGATCTCACGCATGGCATCGATGGTACCCGCCGGATGGGACAGTGAAGACGGCCCCCTACGTTCGCCCCTTGTCTCCTCCCCTCGCGACGCCGGAGGCGTCGTGTTGGGGGAGGTGGCGTCGAGCTGATGCTCGACGCCGGAGGGGGTCTTCATCCTCGCGAGCGCCGGCCCCCCTCGGCCCTTCGGGCCACTCCCCC
>CBEVHI010000316.1:0-2277 GCA_965549635.1 uncultured bacterium
CATGTCCGCCCGGTACACTGCGCCTGCCCGCGTTGAAGGAGCAGGATGGAACCTCGTCGCCGCCCAACCGCCAGCAGGGTTCTGGTTGCCCTCGCCGTCGTCACCTTCTTTGCGACGCTATTGCTGTGGTGGCTCGGCACCCTTCCCGGCCATGTCGAACCGACCGTGGGAAGGGTGATCTTCGGGAACATCCCCGATGCCTTGATCGCCCTGTTCTATGTCGGCGTCGGCGTGTTCCTCGCTCTGAGCATCTACCTGTTTTCGCTGAGAGCACGCAACTGGGAGCGTGGCACCTCCGAACGGCGCTGGGGGCAGTGGAAAGAGCGAATCCGGGCGCTCGATAGCGCTGTGCGCATGCGCACGGTGCTGCAGGATCGGGGGGCGGGCTGGATGCACGCCATGATCTACTGGGGTTTCGTGGTCCTCTTCCTCGGAACCGTCACCCTGGAGATCGACCATCTCCTCCCGGCCAGCCTCAAGTTCCTCAGCGGCGGCTTCTACAAGGGCTACTCGGCGGTGCTGGATGTCGCCGGCGTCGTCTTCTTGGCCGGGCTGATCTGGGCGGCGATCCGTCGGTATGGGGTGCGACCGTGGCGCCTCCGGTCCAAGACCCGGGACGAGGACGCCTGGATCCTTCTGACGCTGGCCTTGATCGGGGTGACGGGACTACTCGTCGAAGCGGCCCGCATCTCCCTTGCCGGACGACCTTCCTTCGAGACGTGGTCCATCGTCGGCTACCCGCTCAGCTTCCTCTTCCCGGCCGCTGCGGCCCAGGCATGGCATCGCGTGCTCTGGATCCTGCACGTGGCCTCGTTCGTCGGGTTCGTCGTGCTGCTCCCAACGACCAAGCTGCGGCACATGCTCATGTCGCCGGCCAACATGGCGTTCTCGCCTCGGGAACGACCAAAAGGAGCGATGCGAGAGATGCCCAACCTCATGGAAGTTGAGGACATCGAGACCGTCGGTGCTTCGACGGTCGCCGACTTCACGTGGAAGCAGCTGCTCGACACCGACGCCTGCACGGTCTGTGGCCGATGCACAGCAGTGTGTCCTGCGAATATGACCGGCAAACCGCTGGACCCGAGGGAGATCGTCCTCAAGCTCGGCCAGGTGGCGACTGCCACCGGAACTCCGGTCGTGTCCCCGACCGTCCTGTCCGAGGCCGCCGTCACCGTCACCGCCGACAGCGTGTTCGAACGCATCACCCCGGAAGAGTTGTGGGCGTGCACGACCTGCCGTGCGTGTGACGAGGCGTGCCCGGTGAACATCGAGATCGTCGACAAGATCCTCGACATGCGCAGGTACCTGTCGCTGATGGAGTCGGAGTTCCCGGCGGAGCTCGGGAAGACGTATGTGGCGCTGGAGAACCAGGGGAATCCGTGGGGGATGGGACAGCAGGACCGCGCCGCATGGACCAAGCAGGTCGACTTCGACGTCAAAATCCTGGGGGAGAACGGCGTAGAAAGCGCCGAGTACCTCTACTGGGTTGGATGTGCCGGCTCGTTCGACGACCGGAACCAGAAGGTGACCATTGCTACCGCCCGACTGCTCCACGAGGCGGGCGTGGACTTCGCAATCCTCGGATCGCGTGAGAAGTGCACCGGTGATCCGGCGCGCCGCTCGGGGAACGAGTACGTGTTCCAGCAACTGGCGCTGGAGAACATCGAGACGATGAACAGTCTCGGGGTGCAGAAGATCATCACGCAGTGCCCGCACTGTTTCAACACCCTCGAGAACGAGTACCAGCAGTTCGGCGGCGACTATGAACTCGTCCATCACAGCGAACTCCTGGCCGCACTGGTCGAAGAGGGAAGGCTTCAGCCCAGGAGCAAAGATGGCACGAAGGCCACCTATCACGACCCGTGCTACCTCGGGCGTCACAATGACATCTACGAGGCGCCACGCGCCGTGATCGAGACCGTCGATGACCTGATCGAGATGGGCCGGTCCGCGACTTCCTCGTTCTGTTGCGGAGCAGGCGGGGCCCAGTTCTGGATGGAGGATCGGGTCGGCAAGAAAGTCAACATCGAGCGTGCGCAAGAAGCGCTCGGCACGGGAGCGGATGAGGTGGCGGTCGCCTGCCCATTCTGCTTCATCATGATGGACGACGGGATCAAGGAGTTGGGACAGGAGATCCCCGTCAAGGACATCGCTCAGATCCTCTCCGAGCAGGTGTTCACCGAGTAGCGCAGCTCACAGCTCACAGCTCACAGCTCACAGCAAGAGCTCTGGGTCGGGGCTGACGGCAGGGACTAGTCATTCCGCTCGGAAGCTCTT
>CBEVHI010000317.1:0-2267 GCA_965549635.1 uncultured bacterium
GCGGCGGTCGGCACCGGTCCGTCGGTGGTCTCGGTGATGTACGCCAACAACGAGACGGGCGTCATTGAAGATGTCCGCGGCGTCGTCGCTGCGGTCAAAGCGGTTGCGCCACAAACGCTCGTGCACACCGACGCGGTGCAGGCGTTCGTGTCCGAACCGATCGATGTCGATGAACTCGGGGTGGACCTGCTCACGCTCGCCGCGCACAAATTCGGAGGCCCGAAGGGTGTCGGGCTGCTCTATGTGCGTGCCGGAACGAAGCTCGAACCGGTGGTGCGCGGAGGCGGGCAAGAGTTCGGCCTCCGTTCGGGCACACAGAACGTGGCCGGGATCGTGGGGATGGCCGCGGCGATGCAAGCCGCCGCGGCAGACAGGGAACGGTTCCGTTCCGATGTGGGTGAAGCCCGCCGACGTTTCGAGCAGAGACTCGCAGAAGCGATCGAGGGACTGGAGATCAACGCGCCCCTGGATGGGCGGTTGGTCCAACACTCGCACCTGCGCATTCCGGGAGTGCGCAACGACACGGTTCTGATCAGGCTGGACAGGCTCGGTGTTGCCGCATCGGCAGGTTCGTCCTGCCAGAGCGGAGCAGCCGATGTCAGCCACGTGCTTGCCGCGATGGGGTTCGACTCCATTCGCGCCCGGGAGTGCCTGCGGTTCAGCTTCGGGTGGACGACGACTCCCGACGAAGGCGACAAGGCAGCCGAGATGGTCCTCGAGGCGATCGCGGGTCTGCGATGAAGGTCCTTGCAGCAATGAGCGGCGGCGTCGACTCCTCGGTTGCCGCTGCGCTGATGGTCGAGGAAGGCCACGACGTGATCGGAGCCACGCTCAAGTTGTGGGAGGGTCCCGACGGCACGCTGCCGACCCGCGGGTGCTGCACACTGTCGGACTCGGAGGATGCCCGCCGGGTGGCCGCCAAGATCGGCATCCCCTACTACGTGCTCGATGCGACCGACACGTTCCGTGCCGGCATCGTCGAACCCTTCATTGCCGACTACCTCCAGGGACGCACACCGAACCCGTGCATCGAGTGCAACCGGGTCATCAAGTTCGATCATCTCCTGCATTGGGCAAGGGATCTCGGGTGTGATCTCGTCGTGACCGGCCACTACGCCCGCGTCGTCGAAGAGGCCGGCGAGCTTCGACTGCTGCGCGGCATCGACCGAGACAAGGACCAGTCCTACGTGCTGTCGATGCTCGGACAGGGACAGTTGCGATCCCTGCGATTCCCCATAGGAGAACTCCACAAAGGCAAAGTCAGAGACCTGGCCGCCGAAATGGGTCTGCGCACCGCCGACAAACCCGACTCGCAGGACATCTGCTTCGTTGGCGACGACTACCGGACGTTCCTCCGAAGCGAGGCACCGGACGCCGTACGTCCGGGTTCCATCGTCGACGAAACCGGAGCCGTCGTGGGAACACACGCCGGCATCGCCGACTACACCATCGGTCAGCGGAAAGGACTCGGGGTGGCGTTCGGCGAACCGCGCTACGTGCAGGAGATACACCCCTCGTCCGCCACGGTGGTGGTCGGTCGGCGGGGAGCGGTCCAGTTCTCTGGTTTGCGCATCGAGCGACCTACATGGGTCGCAGGCGCGGCACCGTCGGCTGGTCCGACCGAAGTCCAAATCCGTGCGCATGGCGAGCCGCTACCGGCCGTCCTTGGCGACGACAGGGAAACGGTGCGCTTCATGGTTGCACAGGACGGAGTCGCTCCCGGGCAGACGGCGGTGCTCTACGAGGGGGAACGCATGCTGGGTGGAGGAACGATCGTCGAGACCCTGCGAGAATGAACAGCCATGGGCGCTGAGATCGAAGAGCTCCGGCAGCAGATTCGCTATCACGCGTACCGGTATTTCGTCCTCGATGACCCTCAGATCTCCGACTACGACTACGACGAGCTGCTTCGTCGGTTGCAGGAACTCGAAGGTGAGCATCCCGAGCTGATCACACCGGACTCGCCCACCCAGAGGGTTGGTCCGCCTATCTCCGATCAGTTCGGCCCCATCCGGCATCGACAGCCGATGTTCTCACTCGACAACATCGAATCGGTTGAAGAGCTGGAGGCTTGGCAGACACGCATCGAGCGCCACATCGGAGCTTCCATCGATGGTTTCGTGTGTGAACTCAAGATCGACGGCCTCGCCGTCTCGCTCGTCTACGAGCAGGGAGTACTGGCGACAGCGGCCACGCGAGGCGACGGAACGGTTGGAGAGGACATCACCGCCAACGTCCGGACGATCCGGGCGATCCCACTGCGTCTC
>CBEVHI010000318.1:0-2267 GCA_965549635.1 uncultured bacterium
CGCTCTGGGGAGCCGCCGGTGATCAGGCTCTCGGGAGCGAGCACCGTCTACTCGCCGGACGGAGCGATTGTCGTCCAGGGCTGGGTTGATCGTCCTGCCCAGGTCACCGTCGGGCACGTAGACGCCGACGTCCGTGACAATCCGGTTGGTGAGGTGGCGAGCTTCGAGGCAGAGCTGACCCTCGAAGCGGGCAACCATCCCATCACCATCACGGTCACCGACATGACCGGGGCACAGAACACCGTCGTGCTCAGCGTCATCGTCGATCCGGCGCTCGAGCGTCGGATCGCCTACCTCCAAGACGTCGACCTGATTGAACGGACCCTCGTCGTCGACGAGGTCGAGTTTCTCACCGGCAACGAAGCGACCAGCGCAGCCATCGAGGACGGCTTCATCTCTGCAGACGAAGAGCTGCCGGACGGCTTCTACATGCGCAACCAGGACCCCGAGGTCCGGACCCTCACGCTCGGTGATCCGGGGGTGGTCACCCTGCAGGCGTGTTTCCCCGACCCCTGGCCCTGCGTCACCGAACAAGCAGTCGACATCGATACCTGGGCTGAACTGCTCGAAGCCCCCGAATCTGGAGCCGACCGGCTCGGGTGGAGCTGGTACGGAGACGGCCAGTTGCCGTACTGGTTCACACTTCAAGACGGCGTCGTCGTTGAGATCCAAGAGCAATACCTGCCTTAGGAGCCCCCGGAACAATGCAGAGCAGACAACCAGAAGGAGAAACACGATGGAAGCGCTGATTGCCGCAACCGTCTCGGCATTGCTGATGGCCGAGGTGCTTGTTCTCGCACCCATGGTCCCAGGCGGACCGATCGAGAAACGATCGTTCGCTCACCTGCCCAACGGCGTGTTTTGGGCTTTCAACCTGTTCCTCATCAGCCTCGGTATGGCGAGTATCGCGGTTGCAGTCGTGGTGCTGTGGGGTGCCAGCTGGGCGTTCGCCGCGGCAGCTGGGCTCGGCGGGTGCTACCTGGCGGTGTTCGGCTTGGACCTGGCGGGGGTCTTCCCCAAGTCGCCCGACGAAATGCCTCCAACGTTGCTGCTGCTCGAAGTGGCGGACCTGGCGATCGCCGGTGCCCTCTTTGTCGTCGCTCTACAGGGTCTACGGATGTGACCAGGCTCAGCGATCCGTGCCGCATACCCCTGCAGCGCCCATCCCGACTTCGGGCGTATTGAGCCATGACCGCCGGGTTGGCCACCATCGCCGCCGTCTTCATCGGCACCGCTAGCTACGTAGGTGGCGTTGCCGGCCGGATCGATCGACGACCAGGCGCAGTCGTCGCTATCGCCTGGCTCGCCTCGGTAGTCGGACTCGCGGTGGCAGTCGTCGGTGTCATCCTGTTCCCCCCAGCACAGCTGACGGCCACCGACATTGCTTGGAGCGTGGCGGGTGGGGCCACTCTCGCGGCTGCCCGCCCTCTTCTCTACCACGGCCTCAGCCGAGGACCGGTGGTGGTATTCGCGCCCGTCTCGGCCATCGTGTCGCTGATCGTCCCCGTCATCGTGGAAGCCGCCATTGGACCGGGCCTCATTGCCACACAGGTAGGCGGGCTACTGATCGCGATCCCCGCAGTCCTGCTACTGGCCAGCAAGGGAGAGTTCCCCCAGATCTCCGAGCTGACATCGCATGGTGTAATTGGTGTCGCCGTCGTCAGCGGGACACTGTTCGGACTCGCCGGGGTGTGCTTCTCCCTCACCAACACCGCCGCCGGCCTGGCTGTAGTTGTGGTGTCACAAACGACCGCCGTCATGCTCATCCCAACGTTCCAACTCGCCGGTCAACCGTTTCCCCTCCCCCGAGGACACGTGGCGAGACTTGCCGCAGCCGTTGGGGCGATCGAGATCATCGGCGTCATCGCCAGCATCATCGCGTTCCAGCGGGGACCCGTCAGTGCGGTCGCCGCCATCATCGGCCTCGCCCCGGCAACCACCATGGTGTACGCGTGGCTCCTCGACGACGAACCGATCCACCGTAGCCAGATCGTTGGAGCTGCCTTCGGTGCCGCCGCCGTCATCCTCTTCGCCATCGGCTAGCGAACGAGAGCAGTAGGCCAACACGTCGCCGGCTGGAGCGACTGGCTATCTTGCGGGCAATCGGCTCGGCTCCGATTCGACTTGTACAAGGAAGGTTCTGTCTTCGGGGCAGGTATCAGGGGTATACGTTTCAAAACGGACAATTCGGAACCCAGCAGCCTCGAGTTCTGTTCGCAGGACGTCTTCGCGAATGAAGATGCGAGACTTGACCCGGTCAGAACTGC
>CBEVHI010000319.1:0-2237 GCA_965549635.1 uncultured bacterium
AGCCGGCCGTGGAGTTGGCGATGGATCGCCTACCCCGGAGTCTGGATGGCCGTGCTTCTGCCGATCGGCGCCTACCTGTTCGCAGTCAAGCGGCACCGCGATGGCACCGACCGACGGACGGTGCTCGCGTTCCTGGGTGCGATGGCCGTGTTCTGGCTGGCTTCGGACTGGCCGGTCGGGACCCTCGGGGCGGGCTACCTCGCATGGGTGCACATGAGCCAGTACGTCCTCTACACGCTGGTGGTAGCTCCGCTGCTCCTTCGGGGAACCCCCGAGTGGATGGCGAGACGCCTCCTGGCCCGGCTGGGGCTGGAGGCTCCTGTTCGATGGCTGGCGCAGAACCTGTTGGTCTCGGGGATCGTGTTCAACGTGATCCTGGTTGCCAGTCACTCGCCGATCGCCGTGGATACCCTTCGCGCGACGCAGCTGGGGTCGTTCGTGATGGACGTGGTGTGGCTGGTCTCGGGCCTGATCCTCTGGATGCCGATCATGAGCCCGCTGTCGGAGCACCGTACCGCCTCCCCGCCCGCCAGGATGGTGTACCTGTTCGTCTCGGCAGGCATCGTGTCGATCGTCCCGGCGAGCCTTCTGACGTTCGCCCGATTTCCCCTGTACTCGACCTACGAGCTGGCACCGAGGATCGGGAGCATGTCGGCGCTGGAGGATCAGCAGCTGGCCGGTATCACCATGAAGCTGGGAATGATCCCCATCGTCTGGGGCGCCCTCGCGGTGATGTTCTTCCGCTGGATGTCCGGAGAGCGAACTCCGGAGAACCACGTACGGTAGATTCGAACGACCTACAGCAGGATGGCGATGCCGCCGGCCAGTGCGGCGAGGCCCCAGATCATGAAGAAGACCACGGTGCCCGTCTCCTTGAAGACGGTCACAAATCCTTGGATCTTCTTCATGTTCCAGATGGGTCCCGGCTTGGCCAGGGCCACGTAGACGACGAACAGCCCGTAGACAACCAGGATGCTGCCGAGTGCAGTCATGGACTCATCCTATCCACCGGGCAACGCCGAAGTCGGTCAGGCGTTTTGCCACAGCTAGGCCGATGCGCAGGGCTCAAGGGCATCGCTCCTGGTAGCGTCGCGTCGTGCAAGAACTCGCCGAATCGCTCGGGCTGAGCATCAACGAGAGCAAGGCCGTCGTTTCCGCGGTCGTGCTCATCGGGCTGCTCCTCGTCCGGTGGATCTTCCTACGGATCGTGCACCAGCGGGTCAAGGACGAGGACGTCTGGTACCGGACCCGCAAGATCGTCACCTATTCGACCTTCGTCATTCTGGTGCTGTCGTTGCTGCGTGTCTGGGTCATTCCTTTCGGCGACCTGGCGACGTACCTGGGACTGGTCTCTGCGGGTGTCGCGATCGCTCTGGCCGACGTCCTCAAGAATATCGTCGGTTGGATGTACATCCTCACCCGACGCCCCTTTCGCGTCGGGGACCGGATAGAAACCGGAGATCATGCCGGCGATGTGATCGACATCCGGCTCTTCCGATTCACGATCCTGGAGATCGGCAATTGGGTCGACGCCGATCACTCGACCGGAAGGATCCTGCATCTCCCCAACCAGATCGTGTTCACCTCACCGGTCGCCAACTACACCGAGGGCTTTCAGTACATCTGGCACGAGATCCCGATTCTGGTGACTTTCGAGTCCGACTGGCACAAGGCCGAGACGGTCATCCGCAAGACTCTTCAGGACGTGGCGCCAGACATCTCGGGAGAGGCGCTCAAGGACATTCGGAGAACTGCGAAGGAGTACCGGATCAAGTACGGCCACGTCACTCCGACCGTCTACATCAGCGCAAAGGACAGCGGCATTCTCCTCACCGCCAGGGTGCTCGTCCCTGTCCGAGAGCGGAGAGCCGTCGACCAGGACATCTGGCGTTCGGTGCTGGACGCGTTCGCAGAAGAACCGACGATCGATCTGGCGTACCCGACCGTTCGAACCTACCTCCAAGGACCGGTCGGCATCAGGGACATCGGAAACTCTCCTCCCGGTTCCTAGTGGTGTGTCGCTCAATCAGTGTCAGGGGGTCTTCGAGGACTCGGCGTCATCTGGCAAGGACACAGACCGAAGACGCACCCTTGCTTCAAGGACTGAGGACGCAGCCAGTGGCGTCGAGAGCCGGAGAGACCCGGCAATCATGTGGGCGACGGACCACAAGATGCGGGTAGTACTCGTCACGAACGACTTCCCTCCGGCACCCGGTGGCATTCAGCGGTACCTCGAC
>CBEVHI010000320.1:0-2235 GCA_965549635.1 uncultured bacterium
AGAGCGTCGGACTGTTAATCCGCAGGTTGTGAGTTCGAGTCTCACCCCCGGAGCTTGCGAATCCCCTGTTAGCAGGGGTTTCCCTGCTCTTTGGGGGGAGCCACATCTACCCTGTCTTGCCAACCGCACACTCTTGCGCGACATGCTCATTCGTCGGCAGCTCCAGGGGCCTCACCGAGTGTCGAGGTGCCGGCCTCCTTGTGAGCGAGTTGTGAGGACGAGCGACGATGGTGGGCAGATGTTCGCGGGTGAGGCTTTAGCACGCGCGCATCTTGCGCTGCCCGATAGGGTTGTTTCTGTTGTGGATCTTCACATGCTCGGTCCGCTCGAGGTGATCGACGGTGCGGGGCAGGTGCTCAAGTTGCCGGGCGCCAGACCCCGCGGACTGCTCGCGTTGCTTGCCTTGAGAGCTCCCAACGTGGTTGCCGTCGACACGATTGTGGACTTGTTGTGGGCAGACGGAGAAGTCGCCAAGCCGGAAGCTGCCCTGCACACTGCTGTCAACAGGCTCCGGGCGGCCGTCGGTGAGGAGCTGATCGGAACCGAGCCGGGTGGGTACCGGCTGGTGATTCCGGCAGGCAATTCGGACTTGAGCCGCTTCCGGACGTACGTCCGGCGTGGACGGCAGCTGCAAACGCTCGGCCATCCTGCCCAGGCCTGCGAGAGCTTCCGGCAGGGCTTGGCTCAGTGGCGGGGACCGGCGCTCACCGACCTGCGCCAGTTCGAGTTCGCCGAGCAAGCCGCCCGGGAGCTCGAAGAGGAGCGCATGGCGACCGTCGAAGCACTGATGGACGCAACGTTGACGAGCGGCGCCCACGATCAAGTTGTCGGCGAGCTCTTCGGGTTAGTCGAGTCCTTTCCGTACCGTGAGCGGCTCTGGCAGTTACTGATGCTGGCGCTGTACCGGTCGGGCCGCCAGGCTGAGGCGCTGTCGGTATTCCGTGACCTGCGGAAGCGGCTGGGTGATGAATTGGGCATCGAACCGTCGCCCGATCTGGCCGATCTCGAGGAGCGGATCCTGCTGCATGATCCGGCGCTCGTCGAGTTCGGACCGGCTCCGGCCCCGATCACCGACGATGTGGAATACCTCACCTTCAGCCCGGGCGATGTGATCGTCGAGCAGGGTACGCGAGCGGAGTCGATCTACTGGATCGAGGAGGGCCGGGTCGAGGTCGTCAAGACCGATGAGTCCGGCAAGCCCATCCAGGTCGCGGAGTTGGGTTCCGGGCGCTACTTCGGAGAGCTGGCCTCGATTCTCGGGACGTTTCGCAGCGCCACGGTCCGCGCCCTCGTGCCGACTACCGTCAGCGCGTATGACCTGCACAGTTTCCGGGCCCGGGTGGGGGCCGAGCGCCGCAAACCACCGGTCGAGGACGAGTCGACCGATGAACTCAGGGACCTGATCCGGCGCGGCCAGTACCTCCAGGCGTACGATCTGGCCGCCGGCCACATCGAACGGGGAGATGCTTCTCCGGAGATGCGTTACCTGGCGGTCCTGGCCCTGGCCCGCTCCGGTGCAACTGCGCAAGCCCGCCGACGGTACCAACAGTACGGGCTGGGATCGATCGACCCCGCCTCGCTCACCCAGCAAGTGGCCGGAGATCTGGCGGTGCTGGCCGCCCGCCTCGACAAGGACGAATCCCTTGCTCGCGGCAAGGACGGGATCGACTGGGCGGAACGCTCGGCTCGAGGGTACGAGTCCGCCTTCCGGCAGAGCGGCTCGGCCTACCACGCGGTGAACGCCGCCACCATGTGGCTGCTGGCCGGTAGCGGCGACCGTGCCCGCGAAATGGCAGCGCAGGCGTTGGCCAGCGGCCAGCTGCAAGGACACGGATACTGGGATGCCTCGACCGAGGCCGAGGCAGCTTTGGTCGTCGACGACCTGCCCCGCGCTCGGGGAGCTCTCGAGGCAGCTGGTGCCGCCGGGGAGGGACAGTTCTCTCAGCGAGCCACCACACTCAAGCAACTCAAACTGGTGTGTGCGTCGAAAGGTATCGACCCGGCCATTCTCGACCCGATCCGCAACCCGACCGTTGTCCACTACTGCGGACATCGGATCCTTCCCGCCGGGGCACCCGGCAGGTTTCCCGCCGACGATGAAGACAGGGTGAGAGCCGAGCTCGATCGAGTATTCGGGGAGTTGGGGGTGGGAGTCGGATTCGGGTCACTGGCCGCAGGCGCCGACATCCTCGCTGCCGAGACCTTGCTGGATCACGGTGCCGAATTGAATGTTGT
>CBEVHI010000321.1:0-2230 GCA_965549635.1 uncultured bacterium
CCGTACCGCCCGCCTGGCTGCAAGAACCCTGCGTCGCCGAAGCAGAGACGAACGTCGTGTCTGCCGGCAATGTGTCGGTCACGATCACACCAGTGGCCGTGTCCGGACCTGCGTTGGCCACCTTCAAGTTGTAGGTGACGTTACCGCCCAGAGTGACCGGATCAGCCACGTCGGTCTTGATGACCGACAGGTCGATCCTTGGCGAGACCGGCGGTGTCCTGAGAGTTACAGTCGCCGTGTCCTCATTGGAGAGAACACTGTCTTCTTCACCGTAGAAACCCTCTGCATAGGCGACGTTCGTGACCGATCTGACAGTCACGTCCGCCTGAGTGGTCTCATACGACGCTGTGCAGGTTGTTGACTCGGTTGGCGCCAAAGTCGTGGCCCCGCAACTCAGACCTGTGATCGGATGATCGTCGATCACATCAAGCGAGAACACTGTGACGTTTCCGGTGTTCGTGACTACATAGGAGTATGAGATGGTCTGACCGGCTGCCGTGTAGGTCGTCGGCGAAGCCGACTTCACCAACACCAGTGCAGGACCGGTCGACGCCGTCACCGTCGCGGTGTCCTCGTTCGAATCCACGACCTGCTCACCAAAGAACCCATGCCCCGTCGCAACATTCGTCACCGACCCGGCATCCAAATCGGCCTGCGTGATCGTGTACGAAGCCGTACACGTAATCGACGCATCCGGCGCCAACGTCGCTGTCACCGGACACGACTCATCGGTCGCCTTGTCATCCGTGACCGTGAACGGACCATCCAGGGTGACATTGCCACTGTTCGTCAACACAAACGAATAGTCGATCACCTCACCCACCGCGCCATAAGACAGCGGATCAGCCGACTTCACCAACACCAGTGCAGGACCAGCCACCGCAGTCACCGTCTCGGTATCCGTCGGCGAATCCGTCCCATCAGCAGACGCAAACGCAACATTCGTCACCGACCCGGCATTCAAATCAGCCTGCGTGATCGTATAGCTAGCGGAACACGTAATCGACTCACCCGGATCCAAGTAAGCATCGTTGTTCCCAACCGTGCTCACCGCAGGACACGACTCATCGATCGCCTTGTCATCCGTGATCGTCACCGGACCAGCCAACGAAACATTCCCCGTATTCGTCACCAAGAACGAATAGCCGATCACATCACCAACCGCCGCATACGTCACAGGCGAAGCCGTCTTCACCAACGACAGAAGGGGCAGCTCGTCCACCAGACTCTGAACATTCTTGAACGGAATCGTCTGTACGCCGCCTGGGATCGAATCGTCCACAGGCTGTCCGTCGGATTCGACCACACGTTTGCCGGTGAGGCCGGCCTGGATGTTTCCCTTCTTCGTGATCTCACCACAGCCCAGCTGTACATCAACACGGAGTACCACAGTCTCTCCGGCTTCGAGATCGTCAACCCCAACGGTGACGATCAGATCATCCGCCGTTAGATCGGATGGATACGTACCGTCGGGCGTACTCACGTTGTCGTACTGCTGCTGGACAAGGGTCGCTGTGCTTCCTCCATCGTCGCTGATCGCACTGTCCGTTCCCCCGGCACCGTCCCCACCAGAAACTGCGCCATAGTTGACCGATGCACCGGTGGCGAACATGTGGCCGGCGTTGACCCCATTGGTGGCTCTGACGCCAAACGTGTACTCAACTTCGATCGTCTCGTTGTGCGCGGCTGAATCGTCGACCGATATCTCGGTGAGGTACGTAACGATGTCGCCACACGAGAAATCGCCTCCCTCGAGCGACTCGACCACATCGGCGCCAATCGTCCGGTCATCGAAAGCGCCGCCGCCTATCGAGTGGTCATATGTGCCCGGCGCCGCCGCCGTGAAATCCAGCCCGTAGTCGCCCCCATCCGCAACCGCCCCTGGGGCGATATACGCGAATAGCGGTACCAGCAGCAACAACGCCATGAATGCTCGAAGTACCCGCCCTGCCAATGTGTGATCGTTCATTGCCGCCTCCCTGGCATTCTCAATGTCAGGCACGGGCCGGTCTCACCACTGGCTGGCTTCGACCCCGGGGTGACCGATCACACGGGTCGAAGGTCAATGCCTCCCAAGTTGCGCCTGAACCACGCTGAGTGGTCCTGCTTGCAGTCTATGTCACGCGCAGCGGCAACGCAACCACTTTTCTGCGCTCCGCCACGCGTATCAACCTACACCTTCGCCCGCCCAGCGTGCACGGGATCTGAGATCCTTCTTGCGTGGATTCGC
>CBEVHI010000322.1:0-2191 GCA_965549635.1 uncultured bacterium
AAGGGTCTCGTCAACCCGTCCCGATCACCCGTTGCACCGCGGCGGCGATCTCACCGGGAACCTCTTCCTGCAGGAAGTGGCCCGCCGTCGTGCGGGTGACCGCTGCCTGGGGCAGCATCGAGGCGATGTGATTGCGGACCCGTCCCAGGACCGGATCACGATCTCCCCAGACGATGGCGGCGGGGCCGTCGTACGCACGGACGAACTCGCCGATACGGATCAGGCCGGGTATCGATGGATGCTCGACCGAATCAGGCACCATCCGGGTCAGGGCGAGCGGGGCTTGATTGGTCCATCGGTTGCGAAGCGGAAACCGATAGGCCCGAGAGACCGCACCGGAGATCGAGGTCCGGTCGCCCTGGGCAAAAGACAGCCGCACCTGCGGGAACCCAAAAACCCGGAACGCCACATCGCTGAGCACCGGCATCCTGCCGAACCGATGAAAGAGGGTGGGCTTGAAACCGGGTTTGGGCTCGCTCAACGCAGTATTGAGCACAACGAGCCCGGCGAGACGTTCCGCGCGATCGATGAACGAGCCGACGCCAATCGCACCGCCCCAATCCTGCACGACCAGCGTCACTTCGTCGAGGTCGAGAACGTCAACGAGACCGCCGAGCCAAGTGATGTGGTTGTCCAGCGTATGCACCGCCGGATCACGCGGGTGGTCGGAGAACCCCAGACCGACGAGATCGGGCATGACGATCCGGGCCTGACCCGCCAGCGCCAGGGCGATCTTGCGGTAGAGGAACCCCCAGGTCGGGTTGCCGTGGACACACAGGACGGTCGGACCCTCGCCGATCTCCATCACGTGAATGCGGTGCCCACCTACGTCGACCGCATACCGCTCGAACGGCACCATGTCGGCGAGCCAGTCTGGGAGCGACGGAACGGGAAGGCGGGTCATGTCTCCACGCTACTGTCGGCACGAGAGTGTGCGGCCAGTATCGACAGAAGCGGCCCCTCGAGCATCCTGTCAATGCTGTCTGCACGAGGTACGGCCAGCATTGACGGGAATGGTGGTCAGATGACCCCGAGCGCTCTCCCCACCTTGGCGAAGGCTTCGGCGCCGTACTCGAGGTCCTCCTGCGAGTGGGCAGCGGAGATCATCACCCGGATCCTGGCCTTCCCCAAGGGCACGGTCGGATAGGCGATGGCCTGAGCGAACACGGCTTCCTCGTCGAACAGCCTTCGGGAGAGCTCCTGGGCGACCTTCTCTTCCCCGAGCATCACCGGCGTGATCGGCGTCTCCGAGTGCCCGATGTCGAACCCGATCGACGACATGCTCTCCTTGAACCAGGCGGCGTTGGACCAGAGCCGGTCGACGAGTTCGGTCGACTCGGCGAGGATCTCCACCGAAGCGATGCACGCGGCCACGTCGGCGGGAGGAACAGCCGAGGAGAACAGAAACGGACGGGCACGTTGTCGCAGCCAATCGACGACGGCGGCCGGCCCGGCCACGTATCCGCCGACCACCCCGAAGGCTTTGGACATCGTGCCGACCTCCACCTCCACCCGACCGTGCAGGCCGAAGTGGTCGACGATGCCCCGGCCGCCGTGGCCGAGCACCCCCTCACCGTGCGCGTCGTCCACCATCACCATCGCTTCGAACTCGTCGGCAACATCAACGATCTTGTCGAGGGGCGCAACGTCCCCGTCCATGGAAAACACACCGTCGGTGATGACGAGGATCCTGCGAGCGCCTTCTCCTCTCGCCTCGGTCAGCTTCGCCGCGAGGTCGCCGGCATCGCCGTGGGAGTAGATCTTGCGACCTGCCTTGGCAAGGCGCACTCCGTCGATGATCGAGGCATGGTTGAGCTCATCGGTGACGATCACGTCCTCGGCGCCGACGAGCGCAGGGATCGCTCCGGCGTTGGCGACGAAGCCGGCCTGCAGGGAGATCGCCGCCTCGACTCCCTTGAACGCGGCGAGCTTCTCCTCCAGCTCGTCGTGGATCGTCATCGTCCCTGCGATGGTGCGCACCGCCCCTGGACCGACCCCATACCGATCCAAAGCCGCCTTTGCCGCCGCGACCAGGCGGGGACTGTCGGCGAGCCCCAGGTAGTTGTTGGAGCAGAAGTTGAGCACCTTCTTGCCGTCGACGGTCAGCCATGCTCCCTGCGGTCCTTCGATGTGGCGGATCGTGTTGTAGAGGCCCTTGTCCTTCAGGTCTCGAACCTGGTCCTTCAAGAAT
>CBEVHI010000323.1:0-2189 GCA_965549635.1 uncultured bacterium
CGCTACGACCTCGCCGACCTGGCCGGACGTCAGGTGGTCGCGGTCACCGGGTTCGCACCGATGCGAGTTGGCGGATTCCGATCAGATGTCCTCGTGCTCGGCGCCATGAGCGACCATGGGGTGGTCCTTCTTCGACCGGACGAGAACGTGGCGCCCGGCACCGACGTGGCATGAGGGTCCCCTCCTTCGTTCGACCTCCCGTCCGCCCCTCCCGACCCGACGTGCAGATCGTCGCTCTCGCTTCGATTCTCGGGTTCTTCGAAGGTCACGCAGTCGCGCAGTCCGCCAACACTCTGCCGTTCGTCCGGGCCTCTCTGGACGTGTCTGCGGCGAGCATGAGCCAGCTGCTCGGAGTGGTCCGGCTGGGTGCCGTCGCAGCGGTGGCCATCTCCCTGCTCGGCGACCGTCGCGGAAGGCGCCTCACGCTGATTGGCGCCTTCGCGGTGATGCTCGCAGCCAATGCGGCGACCGCGCTGTCCTCAGACATTGCGATGTACACGGTGCTGCAGACGGTCGTTCGCATGACCGCCTCAGCGGTCGGCGCACTCGCCATCGTCATGCTCGCCGAGTCGCTTACTCCTGGGCTTCGCGCCTACGGGATCTCGATCTTTGGAGGGGCGGTCAGTTTCGGTGCGGGGATCGCCCTGCTCCTGGTGCCGATCAGCGACCTCGGCGGCGAGGCGTGGCGGTTCCTGTACGCGGCGAGCGCCATCGGGCTGTTCGCCGCTCCGGTCGTGATCCGCCGCCTCAGGGAGAGCCCACTCTTCGTCGTGCCGAGTGAACCGACGCCGCTCTGGGCGCCGTTTCTGGTGGCATCCCGATTCTGGGTCGTGGCGCTTCTCTCGTTCCTGTCAGCCAGCTTCTCTGCGCCGGCGGCGACCTTCGCGATGGAGCGGCTCGTCAACGGTGTGGGGCTCTCGACCCCGATCGCGGTCGGCGTACTGCTGGCCGGGGGAACTCTCGGCGGACTCGGCTTCCTCATCGGGGGTCGCTGGTCTGACCTGTGGGGACGCAAGCCGGTGCTGCTCGCCGCCCTGTTGATGGCCGCGGTCGGAGGTGTCGGCATGTTCCAACTCACCAGTCCGGGCGCACTCGCCGTTGCGGCCGCTATCTCCGGGTTCGGGGCGTTCGCCACCGTCCCTTCACTCGGCGCGATGCGCAACGAGCTGTTCCCGACTCGCATGCGGGCAACCGCCGTCATGTGGCTGAATGCCGCGGGTGTTCTCGGAGCCGCTTCGGGACTCGCCGCCGGCAGGCCTCTGATCGACCGCTACGGGCTCTCGACCACCGTCACCGGACTTGCGGGAGTCATGCTCGTTGCGGCGCTCCTGGTGCTGGCGGTCCCCGAGACGCGGGGCCTCGAGCTGGAGTAGTACGCCGTCCGTACTCACGCACAAGACTGGTCACTGGAAACTGGGGACCGGGGAACTCAAACGTTCTTGTCGGGGAACGGACAGAGCTCGACCAGTTCGCACTCACCGCACCGCGGCCTTCTCGCCGTGCAGACGTCACGGCCGAACTGGATGAGCCGCATCGAGAGGTCTCCCCACTCTGAAGGTGGGAACAGGTCCTTGAGGTCCTGTTCGATCTTGTTGGGATCCTTCTCTGTGGTGAATCCGAGTCGGTTGGAGAGACGCTTGACATGGGTGTCGACCGCGATCGCCGGCTGCCCGAAGGCCTCTGCAAGCACGACGCTGGCCGTCTTGCGTCCCACCCCTGGCAGTGTGACCAGCTCGTCGATGTCGTCGGGGACGACACCGTCGAACCGCTCCACGAGTCCCTGGGACAGCCCGATGATCGCCTTCGTCTTCTGACGGTAGAAGCCGGTCGTGAATACCAGCTGCTCGACCTCCTCGGGATCGGCTGCGGCAAGGTCGTCTGGCGTCGGGAACCTCTCGAAGAGACCCGGTGTCGCCTTGTTGACGTTCTCGTCGGTCGTCTGGGCCGACAGAACGGTCGAGACGAGCAGCTGCCACGGCTCCCGGTAGGTCAGGGCTGTGGAGATCTCCGGATACCTGTTCCGTAGCCGGCTGAGGATCTCATCGGCATTGCTGCTCATGGATGCGAGCGTAGCGACGGTGAGATCATCAGAGCGGCGCCAAGCACAAGGCAGCCGGCTCGGAACGCACGGCCGGGAGTCTGCTGAGTAATGCCGTTGGGTAGATCGGCGACCAGGCGCGCCACCCGCA
>CBEVHI010000324.1:0-2188 GCA_965549635.1 uncultured bacterium
CTCGTCGATGCGCTCGTACCGGGCGACTACGCCACACCGTCCCGGCTGGCTCTCACCGGGCCGGAGTTCGAAGCACTCCGAGAGCAGCTGGGTCTGGATCGACCGATGCACGTTCGCTATCTGTTCTGGCTCCGCAACGTCTTGACCCACGGGTTCGGGGCGACAACGACGAACATGATGTCGGGGCCCGAGGATCTGCTGCGAGCCATCCCTTCGACCGCCATCGTGTTCGTCATCGCCATCGCGCTCGCATATCTCGTCGGGTCATGGCTCGGCCGGGTGGCCGGATGGCGGGGGAAGGCTCGGGGTAGGACGCTGACGTTCGTCGCCGTGCTCACCTACACGATCTTTCCGCCCTTCCTCGGGTTCGTGCTCGTTCACTTCCTCGGCGGCCGCCTCGCCGACCTGCGCAACACCATCCTCGGCTCCAGCGTGGACTGGGTCGGGGTCGACCGCTCGGCCTTCATGGGACGCATGTCCATCACGATTGTCGTCGTTGTCTTGGCGGTCTTCGTCGCCGACAAGCTGGTCGCGCGATTGCTCACGAGACGACGCATACTTCCTACGGTTGGCAAGCTCGTACTGGTGCTCGGCTTGTGCGCAGGATGGTGGGCGGCGCACGACAACTTGGGTTATGCAGCCGACGTGCTGTATCTGGCGACGATTCCCATCATCGCGTTCGCGCTGCTCTCCTACGGCGACTTCCTGCTGGTGATGAGGACGTCGATCGTCGGCGTGATGCATGAGGACTATGTCATGGCAGCCACGGCCAAGGGCCTGCCGGATCGAGTGGTCCGGGATCGGCACGCCGGCCGCAACGCAGTGTTCCCGGTCCTGGGCAGACTCGTTGTCAGCCTGCCGTATCTGCTCAGCGGGCTCATCATCATCGAAGAGTCCGTGGGATGGCCCGGTCTCGGCACAGCGCTGTTCGACGCCGTTGCCGGGCAGGACATGCCGAGGGTGATGGACATCCTGCTGCTCATCGGCATCTTCACACTCATCGTCCGTCTCCTCTTCGAGGTCATGCAGGCGGTTCTCGACCCGAGGATCTGGAGGACGACGTGAAGCTGCAGCGGATCAGGGCCCGGTGGCGGAGCGTCCGCAGATCGCTACGGAGAATGCTGGCGAACCCTTCAGCGACCGTCGGACTCGGGCTCATTCTGATGTTTGGCCTCGCCGCGCTCGTTCACCCGTTCCTGCTGAAGACGGTTTGGCCGGCCAAGATCTACGACCCGATGGTCGGGTTCGACTTCGCCATGATGCACCCCGCCGATCCATCCTCGGCGCACCTGCTCGGGACGGACGCGCTGGGGAGGGATGTGCTCAGCATGGTCCTGGCCGCTTCAAGACCTGCATGGGTCGTGGCCCTCACGGCCGCAATCACCACGGGAGCGGTGGCAACGCTGATCGGAGCGATGGGGGCCTTCTACCGGGGTTGGAGAGACGGTGTGCTCTCTCACGTCTCCGATGCGTTCCTGCTGCTGCCGGCACCGATCTTCGTGCTGATCATCGCCGAGCAGGTCGAGCTCTCACCGTTGCGGTTCGGGCTGGTGTTCGGGCTGATCAACGGACTCGGAGCGGGGGCGATCGTGCTGCGCAGCCAGGGACTGAAGATCATGGCGGAGCCTTTCATCGAAGCGGCGAGAATCGCCGGTGGAAGAGGAATGCACATCCTCACCCGGCACCTCATACCTCACCTGCTCCCTCTCGCGGTCCTCTACATGATGCTGTCCGTTGTGGGAGTTGTCGTCGCCCACGGATTCGCCGCGTTTCTGGGACAGACCGAGTCACTGGTGAGTTGGGGGGCGATCGTGTTCTTCGGCATCACCTCGGCGAGAGCTTTCAGCGGAGAGGTGCCCTGGAGTGCCTTGATCTCGGCGTCGGCAGCATTGTCGCTGTTCGCCGGTGCTTTCTACCTGGTTTCGTCGGGTCTGCGCGAGATTCTCGACCCCCGCCAGCGGGTGCGATGAGTTTTGCCGACCGCCGCTACCTTCGGTACCGTATTGGTCCCATTCGGGGGTGGTGTAATTGGCAACACAGCAGGTTCTGGTCCTGTCATTGAGGGTTCGAGTCCTTCCCCCCGAGCGAGGCGACCGGTAGGTCGCTCTCGGCCCCGTCGTCTAGCGGCCTAGGACGCTGGCCTCTCAAGCCAGTAACGCCAGTTCGAATCTGGTCGGGGCTACGAAAC
>CBEVHI010000325.1:0-2181 GCA_965549635.1 uncultured bacterium
CTGAGGAACAGGCCGAGCTTGCCCAGACAAACGCCGATCTCGCCCGGTCTCGGGAGTTAGCAGCGTCCGCGATCAACGTCCTCGACGAGGATCCCGAACTGAGCGTGCTATTGGCGTTGCAGGCAGCCCGAGGGGCCAGCCCGACGTTCGAGTCGGTGTCCGCGCTGCATGAAGCCCTCTACAACCATCGCACCATCCGAACCATCACCTGGCCTGAGGAGTGGGAGGTGTTCCCGGCTCCGATCGGGTCGATAAGTCCGAACGGTCGCTATGTGGTCATGTCGGGTGGTTTGAACCGGATGGCGATGTGGGACTTGGAGTCCACAACCGAGGAGCCGATATGGATGTTTGAGGTGCCGTACCCCGAGTATGCCGTGATCGCTCCTCAGTTCACGAGCGACGGGTCACACGTTGCGGCAACCATTGCATGGTTCAACCTCGACCAGCCTCCAGAGCTATGGCCGGAACCGCCGCCGGAGGTCGGCGTCTATCTCTTCGACACGCAAACCGGAGAAGTGACAAGCCACTTCCGGGGTCCCGAGTGCCCGTTGATCATGCTGTTCCCGACTGGTTCGTTCATAGACGACTCGCGAATCGTGGGAGGCCTGGCGCCGTCAGCCGACGATTGCGCAATAGACCTCCTCGCCGAGGTTTGGCTTATCGACTTCTCAACCGGCGATATGTCGGTCGGCTACGAGAAGCCGGTGTTCGCCTGGCCCTGGGGGGGTCCCGTCTCATTGACTGATGACGGTCGCTTCCTTTCTCTGGTTGATGGCACAGTAAGCCGAGTCGTCGATGTGGAAACGGGTCAAACTGTTTTTGAGACCGCGGGCGGTAGCCAAGCTGTCCTTACGCGGGACGGCACCCGATTCCTGGTGGGGAACGACAACTGGATGAGCTTGTGGGACGTCAAGCTAGAAGTCGAACTTTGGCGGGTCGAAGTCCAGGCGGTCCTGAATTCCGCCTGGCTCAATGAGGACGAGAGCCAGGTCTTTGCGCCGGGACACGACGGCGTGGTGTATATCTGGGATCTTGCGACCGGCTCACTTCTCCACGAGTTGAGGAACGCCGCCGCGTGGTTCCTATCGATGACGGTCGACAGCGCACGGCTCGCCAGCGTGGGCGTACACCGGACGGTGAAGGTTTGGGGCCTGACCGCCGAAGCTCAGGGAGAGGTCGGCGGCTTCGATCTGCCCGGTGTGCCCGTTCCTCGATCGGGAGAGATCACCAGCGATCGAGGATCGATCCTCGTTTACCCGGAAGGACCAGACTCCCGTCAGCCAGGAACAGCGGTCATCTTCGAAGCCACCACAGGTGTCACCGAAAACCTCTACTCGGGATACGGCGGACAGATGGTACGCCTCTCGCCCGACGGGACACTCCTCGCCGGGCAACCCTTCGTGGCGCCGGGAGTACTGGGACCGGTCCACATCCGGGACGTCGAGAGTGGAGAAGTGTTGGTCGAGTTGGAAGGCTTCTGCACCTGGAATCTGGAGATCGGTGCGCCCGGATCCGACTGCTCCGACGAGTCGGGGGTCATGAGCGATGTCGTCTGGTCGATCGACTTCTCCCCAGATGGCGGCATGCTGGCAGTGGGCGGCGCACAAGTAGGGATCGCCGGAGTCTGGGATGTCGAGTCGGGAGAGCTGATCACATCACTCGCACTCGCCACCCTGGCTGGGAATGACGGGGTCAACGTCGAGTTCAACCCGACCTCCGACTTCCTCGCCGCTTCGACGACCGAACTCCACATCTTCGAAACGAGCGGATGGTCTCAGGTTGCCACCCTCCCAATCAATTTGGCCTGGCTTGATCTTTCCTTCACTCCCGATGGGCGCCGTCTTCTCGGGTCCGAAGAGTCGGAAGGACTCATCGTCACCGTTGACACGACAACCTGGCAATACGTCGGCGCCCCCCTGGAAGTCCCCGAATCCGCCACACAGGAGTTCGATATCAACAGCGACGGATCACTGATTGCCACCGGTGGTTCCGACGGATTCGTCCGCATATGGGACGCCGAAACCGGCAACCAAACCCAGGCTATCCCATTCGGGAACACAACGATCACGATGGTGCATTTCCTCGACGACCGACACATTCTGGCCGTACCTCAGGAACGATCAATGCTGGTAATGACCATCGACATACCCGAACTGCTCGACATCGCCCGATCCCGCGTTA
>CBEVHI010000326.1:0-2170 GCA_965549635.1 uncultured bacterium
GGCCGAGCGATGAGAGCCCCACTGCGGTGGCGAGTCCGACGTACCCGGCTCCGATGACTGCTGTCTGCATGTGCCGAAAGGCTACTCGCTTGTCGCCGCCGGCTACGCTGCCGGACCGTCGCTGCCGACGATCACGACGGCATCCACGTCTGATGGAACCGTGCCCGGTGTCACCTGACCAAACCCGAGAGCGGCGACCACGGCTTCCCCCAAGGCAACCCCATCGGGGCGCGTGATCACCACCGTCACCACGAAGTCGCTCGATTCGGCGTCACCCACCTCCACGATCTCGAAGCTCTCACCGGTGAGGAGGGCCGCAGTTCTGCCCGCCGAACCCGCGATCCCGTTTCCGTTGAGAACCCTCACGCGAATCGGCTCGCCGCTGCTGGCGACGAGAGGTGCGCCGGTCGCAAAGGCCGAAAGGATCGACGAGGCCTCCGGCTCTTTCGGGATCTGATACGAGCTCCCGTCGATCATCTGTCCGTAGGTCGGCAGTGTCACAGCTTCAACTGAGGAAACTCCCACGGACCGCATAGCCCAGCCAAGGTCGACAATGGTCTTCTGCTCGAGGCCGGCATCGACTGTCAGATGTCCTGCGGCCACCTCGAGCAAAGACGATACGTCGGCCAGACTCGATGGCCGCTTCACTTCATCCAAGATTGCCAGGATGAGCTGCTGCTGCCGACGCGTCCTGCCGATGTCGCTCGCGTCGACCGACACCCAGGTCCCACCGCGGAATTCTTGGTAGTGCCGGGAGCGGGCGTAGGCCAGCGCTTGGGCGCCATCCAGAACCTGCGATCCGGCATCGGCGGAGAACCCCGACTGCGTATCTCTCGCCGGATAGGCAAAGCTGAGCTTCACACCTCCAAGCTGGTCGACAGTCGCAGCAAATCCAGCGAAGTCGATCTCGGCGTAGTGGTGGATCGGAAGGCCGGTTGCATCTTTCACCGTCTGCACCATCAGCTCCGCGCCGCCAAACGCGAACGCCGCGTTGATCTTGTTCGTGCCGTGCCCGGGGATCTCCACTCTCAGGTCACGAGGGAGGCTCAGCATCTGAGCGCGCGACTCGTCGGGGAAGACCTGGAGCAAGATGATCACATCGGAGCGCCCACCGCCACTCGTCGAGCCGAAGTTCCCCGCGAGGTCATCTGGCAGATCCTGTCTGGAGTCGGAGCCGATGATCAAGAATGTGGACGGCGGAGTCGGAGCACCAGAGGAGTTGTCCGGACTCGAGGTTGGCGTCAGGGCTCGTACGACGTTGGTGTCCCGGGTCAGGTTCTCCTCGATGGCCGACGACAGGTTGCGCGTGATGAGCCACGCCCCGAACACACCCAGGTTGGCGAGAACGAGGACCACGATGAAGGCACGACGGAACCAGGTTCCCACGCGAGAACGTGATGATTTAGCAGAGGGGGGGGAATCCGCCATAGGCAACCAAAAGGATAGCGCGCCCCAGAGAAGCGCCAACCTCAGCGCACCTCGCTCACCTCTCCGGAGACCAACGCGACCAGTCCACTCTCGGTCGCCACGAGCAGGCGGCCCTCGTCGTCGACGGCCACAACCCGGCCGCTTCCCTCCGGCTTCCATGTCACCTGCTTGCCGATCGTCGAGCACGCTGCCCGGTAGTCGTCGATGCCCCAATCCTCGGCGCCTCGCTCGACCCGCGCGAACAGGGCGTCAGCCCACCGCCGCGCATGCTCTGCGGCAGCGCTGGGCCCGGGATCGTCGCGGTACATTGCGCCGTAGCCGGCCGGCGCCTGCGGCCACCACAGGTTGACCCCGAGGCCGACGATCGCCACGGCCTCGTCACTCTCCGAGAGCAGCCCCCCAACCTTCCTGTCGGCGACAACCAGATCGTTGGGCCACTTGAGATCGAACCCGAAGGCGTCTCGAGCCGCGAGTCCCGCCACCAGAGACAGTCTCGGCCAGGCCGCGAGCGGCCACTGCGGCATGAACGCCAAAGACGCCGCCACAGCTCGCGGGGCACTCTCCCATCGCCTTCCGGACCGACCCCGGCCGGCTGTCTGACGGTCCGCCACGACCAGCAGCGGGGCGCCGGCGAACCGGGAGCGAGCTTCGTCCTGGGTGGAAGACGTCTCATTGAGCGCAACAAGCGCGTATCGTGTAGCCATTCGGTCCATCCCGGAGTCAAAGGGCAATCTACGCATGG
>CBEVHI010000327.1:0-2170 GCA_965549635.1 uncultured bacterium
GCCGGCCGACAACGAGATCGCCCGCACGAGCACCGACGCTCAGGGGCACTTCATCCTGGAACTCCCTGAAGGTTCGTACACGCTGGTCCCCCAACCGGTCGAGGGACTGCTCGGCACCGCCCCGATGCAGGGAATCACCGTGCCCGGATCTGAAGACCTCGACGTCGCCTACGACACCGGCATCCGCTGAGACGACGCCTGCCAGGAGACTTAACGCTCCCTTATCGATCCCTTGGTAGAGACTTACGTCGAATCGGCCGACACTGTACGCTCGACGATCAGGGAACGATTGTGAATTGGCGATCGGCGGCCACACTCACGTTGGGGGGGATCCTGGTAATCGGCCTCGTGTTCTCACTTGTCACAGGTGTCGAAGCGAAGCCCAAGCCCGGGTTCCTTCCTGCCTTCGAGTCCACCTATCCCGACGCTGTTGGCAGCCGCATCGACTCATGCACCCTCTGTCACAACATCCAGGGATCCGAGTACAAGCTCAACCCCTACGCCAAACAGTGGAAAGAAGACCAGGACTTCATCGCGATCAACAGCCTCGACGCCGACGGAGACGGCTACACGAACCTGGAAGAGATCCAGGCACGCACGTTCCCGGGGAACGCCTCCGACAATCCCTCGACCGTCACCACCACGACCACCATTCCGGGCGTCACGACGACCACGGCGGCACCGGGCAGTGGTGGCGCCATCTTCCAAAGCAACTGCGCGTCATGCCACGGGAGCGGCGGTGGCAACCTCGTCCCCACGTCGCTCTCCCTCCCTCAGATCGTCAGCGTGGTGAGCAGCGGCCGCGGGGGTATGCCAGGGTTCTCCGGCACCTTGACCAGCGTTGAGATCCAGTTGGTGTCGGAGTACCTGATTGACTGGACCGGCACGACCAGCACCACCACGACGACCACCCCGGGAACGGCTCCCGACGGGAAGTCGCTGTTCGGTGCGTCGTGCGCAGGATGCCACGGCGCCAGCGGCGGTGACCTGGTGGGGACCACCCTGTCCCTCGACCAACTCGTGGGCACCATCACCAGTGGCACCACCACCGGCATGCCGTCGTTCAACTCCACCTACAGCGCAGCACAGATCGACGCCATCGCCGGCTACATCCTCTCGCTCGCCCCTCCGGCCACGACGACCACCACCACGACCCCCGGCTCCCCACCTCCACCGCCGCCGAGCGGCGCCACCGTGTTCTCCGGCAACTGCGCCGGTTGCCACGGTGCCTCCGGCGGCAACCTCGTGGGACGCAACATCGCCACCTCTCGCATCTCTGCTGTGGTCAACGGCGGCACCCCGGGCATGCCCGGATTCGCCACCAAGCTCTCCACGGCCGAGGTCGACGCGGTCGTGGCGTATGTCGCCGGAAAGACAGCCGCCGGCTCCACCACCACGACAGCCGCAGCATCCGGCTCAACCGTTTCCAACGGCGCCGCCCTCTTCTCCAGCAACTGTGCCGGTTGCCACGGCTCATCCGGTGGGAACCTGGCCGGTCACTCACTCAGCGACACCGACCTTGCTTCGGTGGTCGCGAACGGGCGAGGATCCATGCCCGCCTTCGGTTCGGAACTCGATACGAGACAGATCGACGCGGTCGTCTCCTTCCTGTCATCGCTCGGGAGCGGTCCCGCCACCGCGGTCGCTGGTGATGGCGGCGCAGCTTCCCTCTACGTGAAGTACTGCTCGGCGTGCCATGGGGCCCATGGGGAAGGGGGCGTGTACGACGCCATCGCCGGCACCACGCTCGAGCGGTCCGATCTGATCGGGGTCATCACAACAGGCCGCGGGTTGATGCCTGACTACTCGGAGCGGATGACCGCAGACGAGATCGATGCGGTCGCTGGATTGGTGCTTGCATTCGCACCCGCAGACGGCGCAGTCACCATCGATGACGGGCCTGCGGGAGCACCCGACCCGGCACCGATCAAAGACGCCTTGCCGCCCGTTCCCGAGACCGACGCCGGCGGAGGCTCCCCTGCCACGGCATTGGCCCTCCTCGGGTTCCTCGGTCTCGCCGGTGGACTCGGGTACGTGCGGTGGCGTGCATCGCGCGGTGTTGCCACCTAGACAGCCCCGACCGTTCCCCATGAACCGGGTCGACCGCTGAAAGACTCTGCCTGTTCACGCATCACTTCGCGATAGGCGGCCGATTCACGCGGTGGTGGCC
>CBEVHI010000328.1:0-2159 GCA_965549635.1 uncultured bacterium
CCGCCACGCTCCGAATGGCAAGGCGATCACCGTGGTGGGGGCAGCGGAGAACAACTTGAAGAGAATCGACGTGGCTTTTCCCCTGGCCATGTTCACGTGCGTCACCGGCGTGTCGGGAAGTGGCAAGTCATCGCTCGTCGAGGAGATCCTCTCCAAAGGACTCCGCCAGTAGCTCTATCGATCCAAGTTCGTGCCCGGACCGCCACCTACACCGGCGTGTTCGACCACATTCGCGCCCTATTCGCCTCCACACCCGAGGCACGCCTGCGCGGATACAAGCCGGGCAGGTTCTCGTTCAACGTCAAAGGAGGCCGGTGTGAGTCGTGCCGGGGTGACGGCACCATCAAGATCGAGATGCACTTCCTGCCCGATGTGTATGTGCCGTGCGAGGTGTGCAAGGGGGCTCGCTACAACCGCGAGACCCTCGAAGTGCTCTGGAAGGGCAGGACCATCTCCGACGTGCTCGACATGTCGGTGGAGGAGGCGCTCGGCTTCTTCTCGAATCAGCCGAAGATCACTCGGATCCTGCAGACCGTCTACGACGTCGGTCTCGGCTACATCAAGCTCGGTCAGCCGGCACCCACCCTGTCGGGCGGAGAGGCGCAACGTGTGAAGCTCGCCTCTGAGCTGGGAAAACGATCCACGGGTAGGACTCTGTACGTGCTGGACGAGCCGACCACCGGACTGCACTTCGATGACATCCGCAAGTTGCTCGGAGTGCTCCAACGTCTTGTCGATACCGGCAACACGGTGATCGTCATCGAACACAACCTGGACGTGATCAAGACTGCCGACTGGGTGATCGACCTCGGCCCCGAGGGTGGTGACGAGGGGGGGTCGATCGTCGCCGAGGGATCTCCGGAGGCCATTGCGAAGGTGCCGGAGAGCTATACCGGCAAGTTCTTGCGAGAGGTACTCGCGTAGCAACTCCACGGCGAGCAAGCTCGTGCGAACCGCCAAGAGGCTCGGCGCCTGTCCCTGGACGCCGGGGGAGACTAGGCGAGCGGTGCGGGTGGCGATTGCTCATGGGTACGCCTCATGAACAAGTCGAGCGCTACGAGACCGAACACCCAGATCGGCGCGAACACGCGAGCGGCGTTGTTGCCGAGGTCCCACACCCACGATGACGAGACACCGGCGAGCAGGATCCAGGGAAGGATGAGCCATCGAAGCAGACTTGCTGATCTGATGAGCAGGGCGCTCGCGCCCACGATTCCAATGACCGAAACGGCAATGAGGGCCTGATCCAACGATGACGTAGACCCCCAGATGCGCCATGAGTCGAGGAAACCAAGGAACGTCAGGTTTCCGCGAGGTGCAAACGCCTCAGGCATCCTGGTCGAGAGAAACGCTGCCCAACCGACGAGTGGAAGAGCAGGAATCGCAAGCGCCGCGACTGCTCTCGCACGATACCCCTCGAACCAGCTCCAGCCTGCCAGTGCGGCCGGTATCAAAACGTACTGCTCCTTCGTGAGAACCGCGGCAGAAAGCAGGACGAGCGAAGAAAGAGTATGCCCCCGCAGCCACACTGCGACGCCAGCGAGGCCAAGACCGATCGCAAGAGCGTCGACAGTGAACATGCGAACCGAGAGCCAAAGCCCGGGATTCACCAGCACGGCGACGAGGACCCAGCGGCGGGCGCCAAGTGACACACTGAGGTCGAACGTCGCGGCTGTTGCCAGACCGAACCCAGCGGCTGCTACCAGTACCAAACCCAGAAGCAGCGTGTTTCCACGGAAGGAACCGAATCCCCCGGCGAGGAGCGGGTACAGGATCCTCCGGTAGCGGTATCCTTCGCTGTCGAAGAGGTCGTGCAGGCCGGTTTCTGCGTAGGGATCGAGAGCGACTGCGAAAGAGTATTGGCCGTCGTGGCTCTGAGACCAGGCGTCCGAGAGCGGTCCGAGTTCCGACTCGATGACCGGGCGGAGGGGTGCAGCTACACCCACAGGCACCATCTCGCTCCAACCGCCGAGCGCTCTGGCCTGGGTCCACTGCAGGAAGAGGCTGACGGCCACGCCGAGCAACATCCACGTCAAGAGCTGAGCACGGAGAGGCGTCCTCGGGGCCGGTGTCATCCGCCGATTCTGTCACGATTCTTGGACGAGCGTCGGCAACTCCTGCTGAATGGAGGAGCAGAGGAAGGTGAGGAGGCATGCGCG
>CBEVHI010000329.1:0-2152 GCA_965549635.1 uncultured bacterium
GTGACCACCACGGCCCGGATCGACGGGTCTGCGGCCAGGCCGAACGCCTCCACGAGCTCTGCTGCAAGGGCGGCGGAGAGCGCGTTGACCGGAGGCCGGTTCAACCGGATCACTGCCACGGAACCATCGATGGTGTACTCGACGAACTGCACTGGGCCTCCTCGAACAGCGTTGTGCCGAGCGTAGTCACCGAGCTGCTGACGGGGTCCTTCCGGGACCCCTCCCCCGGCAATCAATTGGGCGACGCACCTCTAGCCCTGGAGACCGGCGAAGTACTCCTCCCAGGACACGTGGTCGCGGCCTGCGGCCTGGGTGAAGTGACTGGGGTGGTCGGCTTCACCGTTGTGGATGCCCTCGTAGATGCCGGCGATGACGGTGCCCATGAACTCGCCCAGCTCGGCGACCCTGTCCGCTCGGTACTCCTCGACCGTCATCGGGATGTATTGCAGGTCGGTGCCAAATGCCCCGTTGAGGTAGTTCGCCAGCTCGTACTGGGTAATGGCTTCGCCGTGGAGGTTGTAGGTGCGTCCGTTGTGCGCGTCCTCGGTGAGCATCCGGGCGTAGGCGTAGGCCAACTCGGATCGGGTCGTGTAGCCGCATCGTCCGTCTCCTGCGCAGTTGGCGATCCCGCCTGCCTCCTTGTACGCATCGATGTACTCGACGTCGGGTTCGATATAGATGCCGTTGCGTCCGATCACCCACGCCAGACCGCTCCTTCGCACGTCTTGCTCGGTCTGCCGGTTGCTCTGGATGATCGGAGAGAACGCTGTCGCCTCCTCCGCTCCTTGGACGCTCGTGTAGACGATCTTCGTCACGCCTGCGCTCTTCGCCGCCTCGATCACGTTGCGATGCTGATCGATCCGTTTCTCAGGAGCGTCCATCCCCGACACGAGCAGCACAGTGTCCACACCTTGAAGGGACTGCTCGAGAACGCCACGTTCGTTGTAGTCGCCCGGGCGGATCTCCACGCCGAGATGTCCAGCGTTCTTGGGGGTCCGGGCCAACCCGACGACCTCCGTTCCATCTCCCAAGGCGACGAGTGCTCTGACGATCTCGGAACCCAACTGGCCGCTCGCGGCGGTGACTGCGACTCTCATGTGGTCCTCCCCTTGGGGATCGTAGCGCTGGCCCGGTGACGACGAGGTCGAGATCGCCGCCGGACGGCTTGTGGGTGCGCGGCTCCCTCAGGGCATCAGGAGTCGCTTTGCCGCCGTCCATGGGTCGATCTCATGACGGATGACCGCAGCGGCGGCCTTCGCGAAGCGTCCTTCTCCCGTTTCCGTCTGAGCCCGGCGGGTGAGTTCTGACACGAGAGCCCGCTGCAGTTCGCCGGTGAGTCGAGAGGCTCTTCGCTCTTCGAGGCCGCCCTGCTCCTCCAGGAAGGCCCGGTGTCGTCTGACCGCTTGCCACACCTCGTCGACGCCTTCGCCGGTGGTTGCCACGGTCGGGAGAACCGGAGGGCGCCATGGCCGTTCGCCCCCGAGGTCGAGCATCTGGTTGAGATCGCGGACCGTCTCGGACACTCCGGGGCGGTCGGCCTTGTTGACGACGAAGAGGTCACCGATCTCCAGAAGTCCCGCCTTGTTGGCCTGCACGCTGTCGCCCCAACCGGGGTTGAGCACCACGATCGTGGTGTCGGCGCTCTCGACGATCTCTACCTCGGCCTGGCCGACACCGACGGTTTCCACGAATACGTACGGAAAGCCGACGGCGTCGAGGACGACGATTCCCTTCGGTGTCGCTTCCGAGACTCCGCCAAGATGACCGCGGCTTCCCATCGAGCGTATGTACACGCCATGGTCCGATACGTGATCCTGCATGCGAATCCGATCACCCAGGATGGCTCCACCGGTGAATGGACTCGACGGATCGACCGCCACGACCGCCACGCGGTCGCCTTCACGACGGACCACATCGATCAGCACCGAAGTGAGCGTCGACTTGCCGGCACCGGGTGCTCCGGTGAGACCGAGGATGTAGGCGTTTCCCGACCTGGGGTACAGCTCGGCGAGCACCTGCCCCGCCTCGGGTCGGTCGTCTTCGACCAGACTGATCAGGCGTGCCAGAGATCGACGATCGCCTTCTAGCGCACCGACGACGAGGGGATGGAGCATGCGCTGGAGTCTGGAATCTCTGCGGGCTCAGCGCAAGT
>CBEVHI010000330.1:0-2149 GCA_965549635.1 uncultured bacterium
CCCTCGCCTTCTCGATCGACAGCAGCGTCTCGAAACCCTCGACCGGTCGTCGAAGGGCCACGTCGGGATAGATCTCGGCGAGCAGGTCGGTCGAAGGTCGGGTCATGCACGTGTCGGCTGCGGCAATCAGGAACGCCTCGTGTCCGGTCACATCGGCGGTCAGCGCGAGGCGTGCCGCCTGCGCCACATCTCGCGCATCCACGTAGCCCCACAGGTTCCAAGCTCGAAGCGTCGGGTCATCCCAGAAGCCCGGGAACCGCTCCCTGTAGTCGTTCGGGTTCATGATGTTGGAGATCCGCAGGGACACGTGGGCGGTCCCACTCCAGCGAGCGAACTGTCCGGCAATCGACTCGCCGGCGATTTTGGACAGCGCGTAGTGGGACTCGGGGAGCAGCGGGTGTTCCTCGTCGATCGGGGCATATCGGGGCTGCTCCCTCTGGAAGGGCAGGCCGATGAGCGTCTCCGATGATGCCCAGACGACACGGCGCAGACCGAGCTTCATCGCGGCGGTGAACACGTTGTAGGTGGACATGAGGTTGGTCCGGAACGTCTCTGCGTCCGTGACAATGTTCGGAGCTGGAATGGCGGCGAGGTGGACGACCGCCTCGGCACCCTCGAGCGACTCGATGGCCTGATCGAGATTCGTGAGGTCCGCGATGAGTGTCGGCTCGTCCGGGTCACGAGACTCCGCCACATCCACGGACACAACGTCGTACCCGGCTTCACGAAGGTCGCCCACCACGGCCACCCCTGCTTTCCCTGACCCACCGGTGACAACGATCCGTTCAGCCATGGTGTCTTCCTTTCCGTCTGTTCAGCCATCGTATCGCGACTGCCCGAGGCCCGGTCGTCACGCGCAGCTCTGTCTTGGGTACGATCGAAGCCATCGCACAGATACCCGGCTTCTACTCGAGGGAAGGTCTGCACACGCAGATCTACGACGTGTTCGCTGCCGAGCAGACAGGTTCCGACATCCCGTTCTGGCTGTGGTGCGCGCAGACGTTCGAAGGCCCGGTGCTGGAGGCGGCGTGCGGCACCGGCCGGGTGTCGTGGGCGATCGCCGATGCCGGGTTCGAGGTCGTCGGTCTGGACGTGTCGGAACCCATGATCGACAGGGCAGGGGCCAAGGAGGGCGACCATCCCGGCGCACGGGCATCCTTTGTGGTGGGAGACATGACGTCCTTCGACCTGCGGCGGAAGTTCGCGCTCATCGTTGTCCCGTTTCGCGCGTTTCAGGCGCTCCTCACCGTCCAGGCTCAGCGGGCGGCGCTGGCTTGTTTTCGGCGCCACCTCATGCAAGGAGGACACCTGGTTCTGGACCTGTTCGATCCTCGCCTCGAATCGCTGATCCCCGGCGGTCGACCTGATGTGACCATGAGCTTCCCACACCCCGAACGGCCGTCGAAGGTTCACATCGAGACGACGAACCGGCAGCTCGATCCCGTGGCCCAGATCTTCACCGAGATCTGGCGGTTCAGCGAGATCGATGCGGACGGGCGGGTGGTGCGAGAAGAGTCCGAGAAGCTCTCGTTGCGCTGGCTGTATCGCTACGAGACCATGCACCTGCTCGAAGCCTGTGGGTTCGAGGTGGTCGCCGAGTACTCGGACTTCGATCGCTCGCCGCCGGCGTACGGGAACGAGCAACTCTGGGTCGCACGGGCCTGAGAGCGCCCTGCGGCCCCGCCCTATCCGACCGGCAGTCGGAAGGTGATGTGCCCGCCGGGTCCCGTGCCGACCGAGATCCTCCCTTGGTGTGCTTCGATGATCCCTTTGGCGATGGCGAGACCAAGGCCGGCGCCCCCGGTTGCCCGGGAACGAGCGGAGTCGCCGCGTACAAAGGTCTCGAACACGTCGATGTGTTCGGGGAAGCCGGGGCCTTCATCCGAAACTTCCACGGTGGCTTCACGCTCATCTGAGGCGACACGTACGGCCACGGTGGATCCGTCCGGCGCATGGCGGATGGCGTTGTCGAGCAGGTTGCGCATGACCCGGCCGAGCTCCTTCTCGCCGGCGGCGACCCGCACGTGAGCGGTGCCGTCGAGGTGCATCTCTACGTTTCGACGACGCGCGACGGGAGCCATCGCCTCGATCGTCGAGTCGGCGAGATCGGTCAGGTCGACCGGCTCCAATTGCAGATCGAGCTGCTCGG
>CBEVHI010000331.1:0-2127 GCA_965549635.1 uncultured bacterium
CTCCGCCGACCACAACAACGAAAACCCACCCACAGACGACACCCCCCCAGCCTCTGCAGAGGGCGACACAGCCAGTGCGTCACTCGGAACCGAACCGGCAACGCCGTCGAAAGCTCCAAGTTGTCGCAAGTCGCTGATATCGAAGTCCTCCGGCGACGTCAGGCCGATCACCGTGGTCGATATCGTCGGATCGACTGCGTCGGCACCGTTGTCGAGCGCACGAGCGTACGCGATTCCCCGGTACACAACCTGTGAGGAGGGCTCACGTGAAGGTGAACCGGCATCGGACACGCCAACGCCCAGTCCCAACAAGAGTGCAATCATGAACGCGGCGAGTCTACGCAGCGTCAGGTGCCGACGGATCTCGCGACGAATGCCCTTCCTCATGCTGAGGGCAGGTTTCCCGGTGTGTCTTCCATGCATCGGACGCGTTTCCCCTCCGGGGACTCAGAGACTGGGAAGGCCCGACGGGTGTCTCATCAGGAATCACTGCCCCAGGACTTGCGGTTCGCGCAATGATAGACCGCACGCAGCCGTATGCACACTCGAGGACTTCGCCGAGAGGAAACACCCCGTTCGAACCCGGCGGCCTTCGACTGGGCCGCAGATCGGCGGACGGGGGGTCGGTGTTGGCCTACGGCCTGACCCAACCGCAGGGCGTAAGTGCCGTCCTGTGTACCGGGGCATCAGGTTGGTGGCGCTCCCGGTCGGAAGGGCCAACAGTCGAAACACGACGACTGGTCAGTCGAGACGTTGCGGGGAACGCGAGCAAGCAGCAATGAGCCCAGACTCACTTTCAACACGAAGTCTGTCAAGGATCGGTGATGGGGGGCCGATAACTCCTCCATGGCGACCAATCATCCGCGACCGACCGTACCTCAAGTGAGAACCCACAGTTCCGATGACCGGAACTCCACTCCCGAGTACGTGGAACAAGAGCTACGAATCAGCGTGGGAAGCGGCGTCGGTGTCGGCACAACCGAACTCGCGGCCTTCGACAGCGCGCTCGGCCAGATCGGGATCGCAGACTTCAACCTCATCCCCCTCAGTTCGATCGTCCCACCCGGAGCCACCGTCGCGCTCGGTCACGTCGGTGAAGCTACGCACGGCGCCCGCGCCGGTGATCGTCTCTACGTCGTACTCTCGGAAGCGCGCACGAGCGTCATGGGATCGGAGGTCTGGGCAGGCCTCGGTTGGGCCCAGAGCCGGGAAGGCGGACAGGGTATCTTTGTCGAGCACTCCGGTACGTCGAGACGCGAAGTCGAACTCCTTGTCGAGCAAAGCCTGTCATCGATGGCAGCGACCCGACCTGCTGTGACATTCGGTGACCCGATGCTGCACATCGTGGGCGGAACTTGTGAAGCCCTACCTATCTGTGCGGCCGTCGTCGCAGTCTACGGATACGAGTCATGGAGCAGAGGATGAATCCCTGACCGGTCCCCGGGAGCCACGAGCTGAGGCTTCTCTTTGGGGTCTCGTGACCGATCCTGTGGTGGCTCGACGACAGGAGTGACCTCTCCGGGTTTCAGGAATGCTCGGTTCGTTGAGTCGTTGCCGGCTGGTGTGACTCGGTTTGACAGTAGCGGTTCGTCTCGTATCCAGCGGGCCGGGTTCGTGGAAGAGTCTCCGGGTGTTGAGCCAGCCGACCCTTCGGAGGCAGCGCATTCGAGGTCGTCGAGACTTCGCCAGACCCGCGGTTGTGGACCAGTTCAGTCTTGTAGAGGCTTACTGATCGCTTCGGTCGGCGCGATGCCGTACGAGTCAACCGGCCAGCCTTCCCATCATGACCTGCACGATCGAAGTGCTCCAACCACCAAGTGGACCCGGCGGGCAGCCCCCCGGTCGGAGCGAAGCACAGGCCCCATAGTCGGACCTCGTCTTCGATCCCTTCCTACGCCATCAGCGGTGTGGTCACGACTCCCAGCCCCTCATGTTGTGCGTCGCCAGGTTGATCGGCTTCGACCGGTCTCAGCCCGACCCGGAAGCTCTCCGCCGAAACTCCAAGGCCGCTCCGGGGACGCGCCAGGAACGCGAGACCTGACACTTGACGCCCATTGGATCATCCCTCGATCGCTAGTTCCAGGTGCTGTTGGGGTCTTGGCCGGTGGCTTGCCATTGAGCGGTGGT
>CBEVHI010000332.1:0-2122 GCA_965549635.1 uncultured bacterium
CCCGGCGGCTTTGCCGCTGCGGTACCTTCCCCCCATCGCTCGCTCCGTTCGCTGGGGGACCAACGCCCGGGGACTTCCCCCGTTGGGGGAAGCAGCAGCAACAATCACTTCGTAGAACCAGACCTGTTCCAATCGAGGCATTGATGACATAGCATCGGTGCTATGTTGTGGGGTGAAGTTGAATTGGAACCGGAGGTTCGCGATTGGTACCTCAGCCTCGAAGGAGACGCGCAGACCAGGGTCGGGTTCCACATCGATCGGCTCGCGGAGCGTGGACCGCTCTTGGGAGAGCCGTACACGCGTCAACTGAATGGGAAGCTGAGGGAGTTGCGGTTCTCCTTGATGGACCGTCCCGTACGTGTGTCCTACTGGATCAGATCAGGACGCAAGATCGTGCTGTTGACGGTCTTTCGCAAGACACGGCGCCGGGAGCGCGCCGAGATCCGGCGAGCAAAGGCAGCGATGCGGCGGTGTGCGGCCGAACATATCGGTGAGGAGTGAGTGATGAAGAGTCATACCTCGTGGGAGCGGCTCAAGGCAGAACGTGTGCTGGATCAAGCCGCGTACGACGATGAGGCCCGGATTAGCGCCTTTCGGGAGTTCGTCTACCGACTCCGAGTCGATGCTGGGCTGACGCAGGCGGAGCTTGCCGGTCGGATGGGAACAACCCAGTCTGCGATCGCGCGCATGGAAGGCGGAGGCGCTCGCCCGACACTCGAGACACTCGAGAAACTGGCCCACGCTGTCGGCGGCGACCTCATCGTTGGTGTAGGGGAGGGTCTGGCCAACGATCGGTCGATCGCAGAGTTGGTCCGTGCCGGGCACGCCGTGGTGCGCCGAGTGGGGTGATTTGCTTCCTCGAGGGGGGAAGGAAAGAGACACCCCCATCGCCTCGAAGACTCGGCACTTCCCCCTGAGGGGGAAGAAATGAACTGGCTTGGCTCTTCCTGAGGGGATCGAGGAGACCTGTGGCGAGCGGGTTGCTCTTTGCTTCCCCCTGAGGGGGAAGTGGGTGAGGAGGCTTTGTGACGAACCCGATGGGGGTGTTCCTTGGCTTCGCCGGAACGCCTGTGCGCAGGCTCTTCTCCACCATCACCGGCCCCCCTACCCCAGCGGCTTCGCCGCTGCGGTACCTTCCCCCCATCGCTCGCTCCGCTCGCTGGGGGGACCAACGCTCGGGCACTTCCCCACCCCCATCGCCTCGAAGACTCGGCACTTCCCCCTCAGGTGGTCTGTCGCGGTTTGTGTCCGACGGTTGAGGGTTGTGTTGGGCGCGCCAGCGGCGCATCCTTTCTGGTGTTACTAGTTAGGAGGCGCCGCTGTGCGTGTTGATCAGCTGATCGGTTCTCATCGTATGCGTTTGATGGCGATTGTCGAGTCTTCACCTTCTGTTCGGGAGGGATGCCGCAGAGTGGGGATTCATCACTCGACCTATTACGACTGGCTCACCCGGTTGGAGAGGGAGGGGCCTGAAGGGTTGACACCCCGGCGGGCACGTTCAAGGGTGTTGACCCCGGCCAGGATCCGTTTGGAAGCCGAAGTGGTAGCTATGGCGTTAGCGAACCCTCCGTGGGGTCCTAACCGGCTCTTCTACGAGCTGCGGAGACGTGACGTGCCGGTGGGGTCGATGTCTCAGGTGTGGCGCATCCTCAAAGCACATCGTCTGAACCGACGTGCGTTTCGGTATCGCACCATCGCGGTCGCTCGAGGTCTCAACCAGGCTGACAGTGTGTTGGCGTCCCGCCCCCGATCGCGACGGCCTGTTGGATGTCTTGACGCCAATGCGCCTGGCGATCTGGTCCAGATGGACTGTTTCCAGATCGGGGCGCTCAAAGAAGCCCGCATCACCGGTGCGAAAACACCAGGGATGGTGTGGCAATACACCGCTATCGACGTCGCATCATCATTCACATGGGCTCAACTCCACACCACAGCCCACAACCCCTCGGCGTTGCACACCAGCGCCCTGGCGTTGCGGGTCGCTGCCGATCTGACCGGCTGGGGATGGGAATGGAAGGCCGTCTCAACAGACCGGGGAAACGAGTTCGTAGACCACCGCTACCAGGACACCATCACCAGTCTCGCAGTGACCCACCGGTTCATCGCCCCGGGTCGGCCCCAA
>CBEVHI010000333.1:0-2097 GCA_965549635.1 uncultured bacterium
TCTTCCCCTTCTTGTGACGCTTCGCCGGGACTATCCGACCGCACCGTCACAAGAACGGACGTGCGGGCGGTGGGACTCGAACCCACATCAGGCTTACGCCCACCAGATCCTAAGTCTGGCGCCTATGCCAATTCGGCTACGCCCGCGCGGCACCATTCTGCCAGGTGATCACGGGTCTCCGACCCGACGTCGACGAGGTCTGCCGTCTAACCTCCCCGTGTGGTCGATCGACTCTCCCCATGAGCAAAGCCAACGGCTTCGCCGGCACGGTGTCGGTCATCACCGGAGCGTCGATGGGGATCGGTCGGGCGACAGCCCGACAGGTCGTGACCCGGGGCGGCAGCGTCGTTCTGATCGCCCGCGGTCGGGTTGCGCTCGCCGACACCGCCGGCGAACTCACTGGGCTGGCCGCCGACTCCGAGCAGTTCGTGGAGACGATCGCAGCCGACGCAACTGACACCCACGAGATCACCCCCGTGTTGCGCAACTTCGTCGAGCGGAGAGGAGCGCCCGATCACCTCATCAACTGCGTCGGCGCTGCCCGCCCTGGATACCTGCGCGACCTGGATCTCGAGGTCTTTCGCGATCAGCTCGAAGTCAACTACCTGGGCCAGCTCATTCCGACACTGGCACTCCTGCCACACTTTGCAGAGGAGCGCAAAGGACACATCTCGTTTGTCTCATCGATGATGGGGTACTTCGGGGCTATGGGCTATGCAGCCTACGCTCCATCGAAGTTCGCCGTCGTCGGCCTCGCCGAGGCACTCCGGCACGAGCTCAAGCCCTACGGTGTCGGCATCTCGGTCCTGTACCCTCCCGACACCGACACACCGGGGATGGCCAACGAGAACAAGACGAAACCGATCGAGACAGCACTCATGTCCGAAACGGTGGGGCTTCTGTCCGCCGAAGCCGTCGCCGAGAAGTTCGTCGACGGGATCCTGAAAGAGAAGTTCAGCATCCATCCCAAAGGATCCGGCTGGGTATGGAGGCTGAACCGACATACCCCCGGACTCGTGCGGGTGATCATGGATCATGAACTGAAGAAGGCGATGAGAAAGGCCGAGCAGCAATGAACGCCGATGTCGCAACGACCTACGCCGACGTCTTCGAGAAGGCGCTCTCCTACACCAGGGCTCGCGAGGCGCGCGATGCCGGTTTCTATCCCTACTTTCTGCCGCTGGAGAGCAACGAGGGGTCCGAAGCCATCTATCAGGGGCGGCGCATCCTCATGTTCGGTTCGAACAACTACCTCGGCCTGACCACGCACCCGAAGGTGCGGGAGGCAGCCATGAACGCCGTCAGAGAGATGGGGACGAGCTGCACCGGATCACGGTTTCTCAACGGCACCCTCGAGATGCACCTCGAGCTGGAGCGGCAACTCGCCACCTTCGTCGGCAAGGAGGCAGCCCTGGTCTACTCCACCGGGATGCAGACCAACCTGGGCACGATCTCCGCGCTGCTCGGCCGGTCCGACACCGTGTTCCTCGACAAGGACGACCACGCCAGCATCGTCGATGCGGCGAGGCTCGGCTGGGGCAAGATCAAACGCTTTCGCCACAACGATCTCGATGACCTCGAGCGCCAGTTGGAAGCCACCGCGGACGATCGGGGGAGGTTCGTGGTGGTGGATGGTCTGTACAGCATGGAGGGGGACCTGGCGCCGCTGCCCGAGCTCCTCGAGCTATCCCGCCGGTATGGGGCGCGGGTCATGGTCGACGACGCCCACGGCATGGGCGTCATGGGTGCCGGTCACGGCACTGCCGCCCACTTCGGCGTCACCGACCAGACCGACCTGATCATGTCGACGTTCTCCAAGTCGTTCGCCTCGCTTGGCGGGTTCATTGCCGGGGACACGCAGGTCATCGACTTCATCCAACACACCTCCAGGGCGCTGATCTTCTCGGCGTCGATCCCCCCACCCAACGCTGCCGCCGCGCTCGCTGCCCTGGAGATCATGCGGTCCGAGCCAGAACGGGTGGAGCGGCTGCAGCGCAACGGCGAACGCTGGAGGAGCGGACTGCAGGCTCTGGGGTTCGACACCGGCAACTCGGTGTCGCCGATCGTTCCGGTGATCGTCGGTGACGACATGGTGAC
>CBEVHI010000334.1:0-2096 GCA_965549635.1 uncultured bacterium
CCCCAGCCGAACGATTCAACCAACTCGTCGCGACCACAGCTTGAAACCGCCGCGGTGAACTCACGCAAGAAGCGGGTCGCGTTTTCTGTCCCACCCTCCTCGTACGCTGGCCTCAGATGAACCGGAGGAGCGAAACCATGAAGATCAGTTGCGACGATTGCACGATGCAGCACTCGACGGCGTGCGGAGACTGTGTGGTGACCTACCTGCTCCGTGACGCTGCAGGTCCGCTGGAGTTGGGGAGCGACGAGGCGGAGGCCCTCGGACAGATGGCCTCGGTGGGACTGTTGCCGCCGCTGCGTCTGGTCCACCGGGAGGCAACCGGCTGATCGGCCCTGACGGCACCGGCCCAGGCCGCCTACGCTGACGGGGTGACCGACACGCTTGTCAGGGAACTGCAGACCATGGCCACCGCCGGCGGACTCAGCGGGTTCGGTATCTGCACCGCCGATCCCTTCGCCGACGTTCGTGAGTCGATCGAACAGCGCAAGGTCAGTGGTCTGTCCGGGCGTTTGACCTTCACCTTCACCGATCCGGCCCGATCCACCGATGTCCGATCGAGTTTCCCGTGGGCTCAGAGGCTCGTCGTTGGCGCCATCGGGTACCCGGTCGACAGCCCGACCCCACGGGCGGCACACGAGGGGAGGGTTGCCCGTTTCGCCGTCGGGGACGCCTACGCCCCGCTGCGCGAAACACTCGGCCGGATGGCGGAGCATCTCAGAACCTCCGGCTTCGAGGCAGACGTCCTGGTCGACGACAATCGTCTCGTCGATCGTGCCGCCGCAGTTCGAGCCGGCGTCGGCTGGTGGGGGAAGAACACGATGGTGCTCGCTCCCGGCATCGGCCCGTGGATGCTGCTCGGCTCGGTGGTCACCGATGCCGCACTGACGACTACCGGGCCGATGCTGCGAACATGCGGCACCTGCACCGCGTGTCTTCCCGCCTGCCCGACCGGAGCGCTCGTCAGCCCCGGGGTGCTCGACGCTCGCCGGTGTCTTGCTGCGATTGCTCAGGCGCCTGGACCCATTCCTCGGGCATTTCGCGAACCGATGGGGGATCGCCTCTACGGCTGCGATGACTGTCTGGATGCCTGTCCGCCCGGCCGCAGGCATCTCGAGAGGTCGGGCGAGTCGGCCCGGGGGGTCGCCGATGTCGTGTCGATCCTGCGCGACTCGGATCGGACGATCCTCGACCGCTACGCCCACTTCTACATCCCCCGGCGGCGGGCGCGATACCTCCGCCGCAACGCACTCGTCGTTCTCGGCAACACCGGTGACCGATCGTTCGTCAACCTCCTCGCCGGGTACGTGGCCCATCCCGACTGGCTGCTCCGCCTGCATGCCGCCTGGGCGTTGGGACGTATCGGCGGGCTGTCGGCAAGGTCTGTGCTGGCAGCTGCCGCCCGTCGGGAAGACAATCCCGACGTTCGACAGGAGATTGGCGTCGGGATGGAAGCAAAGACGAGAAGCGAGCAGGTACGCTGACCAGGATGACCAAGCATGTGATCTGCTCCAACTGCGGAGCCCGCAACGCCATCGGTGCGCTGTGGTGCGGACAGTGCTACCGGCCGTTCGGCGGAGGCGAAGAGAGCACAGAAGAGCCCACACTCGAGGTTCCGATCACCTCCGATGGACAGATGACGATGGAGTTGCCGCTGCCGGAGGTGCCCCGTGTTGGGGGCGGTACATGGACCTGTTCGGTGTGCGGGACGACCAATCCGCTCACCGAGTCGTCATGCAGTGCTTGCGGGAGTTCGATCTTCGAAGCGTTCCGGCCGCACGATGACAGGGACATCGATCCCCGTCGTGCACTTCTGCGGGGTCTCCTGCTTCCCGGCCTCGGCCACAAAACCGCTGGTCAGACGCTCCTCGGCTTGTCCATCGGAGCGCTGGTTGCTGTCAGTGCTGCGCTGGGGGTCCTCCTGATCTCGATGGGGGTCACCTCCGCCGGTCTGCTCCTCGTGCTCGTGGGTGTCGGGGTTTGGGCCATCGGCGCGCTCGACGCCTATCGCTGGGCAACCGGCCAAAGCGACGAGATCGTCCTGAGGCCGCGTGTCCTGACAGCGATCGTTGGAGCCGTCCTGCTGATTCTGATCA
>CBEVHI010000335.1:0-2095 GCA_965549635.1 uncultured bacterium
ACCTGTCGCGGCTACATCTGCCATCACTTATGTGGGACTAGCGGATAGGGTTGATATGTGCAGCGGGCCGAGCTGACCTTTTTGTTCACCGACATAGTCGCTAGTACTCGACTGTGGCAGCAGCATGGGGCGGCGATGGCATCGGCGTTGGAAACGCATGATCGTGTGATCACAGAGGCCGCTGCTTCTGGCGGCGGTGAGGTGTTCACCACGGGCGGGGACGGTTTCGGCATCGTGTTTGCCGATCCGGCGATCGCGGTGGCATCGGCGCTGGCCGCTCAGGACACGTTGACCGGACTCGAGGTCGGGTCTGACGTGTTGCGAGTGCGCATGGGCTTGCACAGTGGTCCTGCAAGGGAGCGCAATGGCGACTTCTTCGGGTTGACGGTCAACCGTGCCGCACGGTTGGCGGCCGCGGCGCACGGTGGTCAAGTACTCGTTTCGGGAGTGACGGCCGCTGCCATCGATGGAAGCGTCGACTTGATCTTGTTGGGAGAGCACCACCTCGCCGACTTGCTGGAACCGATCTCGGTGTTTCAGGCCGGCGCCGGCGACTTCCCGGCGATCAACTCCCTGGATCCGGAGCGAAACAATCTACCCGTGCGGTTCAAGTCGTTCGTCGGCCGGGCGGGAGCGATCCAAGAAGTGGAGGACTCGCTGAGGCGCCACCGCTTGGTGACGCTGGTGGGCCCGGGCGGAATAGGGAAGACGACGCTGGCTATCGAAGTCGCCGCGATGCTGCTGCCAAGGAACGCACACGGCGTGTGGCTGGCAAGGCTGGAGGATCTGCCGGAGGGCGCCAGCGTGGAACACCTCGTAGCCCGGTCGGGCCGTTTGGAGGTCGCTGAGGGATGGATGAGGATTGCCTCCCGGCGGGAGTGCTTGTACGTCATCGACAACGCCGAGCACGTGGTCGAAGCGGTCACGAACTGTGTTCGTGCGATGCTTCGAGCCGGTTCGAGATCCCGCTTCCTGGTGACGTCCAGAGAGCCGCTGGGTATCCCCGGGGAGCATGTGCTGAGAGTGCCGCCCCTTTCCCTCGACTCGGAGGCCGTGGAGCTGTTCCTCGACCGTTCCGGTCTTCGCCGAGTCGACGATGAGGTCATCGAGGGGATCGTCGCGATGACAGAGGGGATGCCGTTGGCGATCGAGCTGGTCGCAGGCCACGCGACGGCGATGTCTCCGGGGGCTCTCTATCGGTCACTGCGCTCAGAAGGGTTCGAGCCATTCGAGACCAGGGGGGTTGCGTCGAGGCACCGGTCCGAGGCCGCAGCAGTGGGTTGGTCCTACGAGCTGCTCTCTGAGGTCGAGGCCGACGCGTTTCGCCAGCTTGCTGTGTTCCCCCAGGACTTCACCATCGAATCGGCGTGTGCCGTCGCTCGTGCTTCGCCTCGCACGATTCTTGACCTGGTGGCCAAGTCCCTTGTGCAGAGCTCTGGCGACCGTTTGCGGCTGCTCGAACCGATCCGTCAGTTCGCCGCACTGCAACTCGTTGAGCGCGATGAACTTGATCAGGCACGTCGCCGGCACACAGAACGTATCGCCTTCTTGACTGAGACGGTTGCTCGAGGTGTCGGGCCGACGGAGGGAGATGTCTGGGCTTCGGTACTGACGGCAACGCCGGCGGATGTGGTTGCCGCCTGCTACTACGCCGTTACTCACGATGACGTTGCGACCCTTCGTAGGTTGTTCGAGGGAATCCCGGGCGTTTTCTCCCTGGAGCGAGACGCTGCTGTCGGTCTTTTCGAGGCGCTCGATCCCGGCCTTCCTTTGCTGATGCGCAACCCGACTGCCAACCGGTGGATGATTCTGCGGTTTGCCTGGACGGAGCGATACCTCGACCGAGACGAAGCTGCCAGAGAGCGGGTCGGTTTCCTGCGGCGGATTGCCGTCGAGGAAGACGACCAGATCCTGGTTGGGGCGTGTGACTTTGTCACACTGCTCACGAGTGTCTGGCTCGGCGACACCGACACGGACACGATCTTGGCCCTGGCTGATGCGGTAACTTCGGTCGCGGAGAAGTCCGACTGGTGGGACGTTGGGTCGGTGAAAGGATCTGCCGGCAAACACTTGCTCAGTTCAGAGAAGTATGACC
>CBEVHI010000336.1:0-2085 GCA_965549635.1 uncultured bacterium
GTGTAGAGGTGGGTGTGCCCGGCAGTCGTGTCGATCACCAACCCCTGCGCAGAGAGACGGATGAGCACCTTCCTTATGCCCTCGTAGGAGCCTGTCCCGGCAAGTTTGGCGACTGCCGGAGCCGTAAGTTGCGTGTCGGCTCGTGCAAGAACGCGCAGCACCGGGGCGTCGAGCGTGGGCGTGACGGCCGAGAGGGGTTCAGAGAGTTGCATATGGATGATAATACAGATACCTGGACAATTATCAATGTAGCGGTGAGGCAGATGCTCATCATCTCGGAGTCCCCGTGGGGCGACACGTACAGCTCAACACTCCATGGTGCCACGATGACCGAGACCGAGGTCGAGTTCAAGACCCTCGTCTCTGTGCGTCCCCTTCAGGGCGATGGGGGTGTTCTTGCTTCATCTGGTGGGAAGCACGGCTGCGCCGTGACGCCTGCTGCGCAGGCTCGTCTCCCCCATCGGCCCCGGCCCCCCTACCCCAGCGGCTTTGCCGCTGCGGTACTTTCCCCCCATCGCTCGCTCCGCTCGCTGGGGGGACCAACGCTCGGGTGCTTCCCCCGCTGGGGGAAGCAGATGGCCACATGTGGCCGCGAGAGGTCAGATGTGGCCTTCCCAGTCGGGCAGGTCGTGTTGCATGACCGCGAGGACCGTGTCCAAGACGTCGTCGACCGCTTGGAAGATGTCCTCGTTCCAGAAACGCAGCAGCCGGAACCCGAGGTTGCGGAGCCATCGATCACGCTTCTGGTCGTAGCTGCTCTCGGCGTGCTGTGACCCGTCCAGTTCGACGATGAGCCGGTGTTGGTAGGAAACGAAGTCGACGATGTATCGACCGATTGGTTCCTGGCGTCGCCACTTCGTGCCGAGTCCGTGATACGAGAGGTGCCACCATAAGACGCGTTCGGCGTCGGTCATGTTTCGGCGGAGTTGACGGGCGCGCTGCACTGCCAATGGCTGGCGTTGGGGGAGCTTCATCAACCAACGATGGGGGAGCGGATCGCCGAAATCAAGACCCTCGTGTTCTTGCTTCCCCCTCAGGGGGAAGTGCCGGAGCGAAGCGACGGCGATGGGGGTGTTCTTGCTTCATCTGGTGGGACGCACGGCTGCGCCGTGACGCCTGCTGCGCAGGCTCGTCTCCCCCATCGGCCCCGGCCCCCCTACCCCAGCGGCTTTGCCGCTGCGGTACTTTCCCCCCATCGCTCGCTCCGCTCGCTGGGGGGACCAACGCTCGGGTGCTTCCCCCGCTGGGGGAAGGACAGAGTCGTCCGCCTGGTTCTTCTCTTTCCCCGCTAGGGGAGGGAAAACTGACCTAGCTGGTCAGCGCCTCCATCGTTTCGTCGAGACCCGACAGATCCGACAGGTCCAGGTGCTGGACGTAGAACTTGGTGACTCCGATCTCGGACAGGCCCGCAAGTGTCTCTCGCACCCGCGCCGGGGGACCGACGGGGATGCCGTGTCCGGCCCACGACTCCTCCAGGTTGATGGGGTCCCGATCCCTGACCGCGGCGGCTTGCTCCAACCGGCGCCGGTAGCCGGCCTCGTCCCTGCCGGTGAGGACCGGTCCCATGACACTCATCGTGATCCGTTCAGGATCCCGACCGGCGGCAGCGGCAGCCTCTCGGACCCGCACGATCTTGGGGCCGATCTCGGCAGCCGTGCCGATGAAGTGGTTGTACTCGTCGGCGTGCTCACCCGCGAGCGCAGGGGTACGCCGCGGTCCCTGTCCCCCCACGATGATGCGCAGGTTCGCCGGCTTGGGCCGCACGTCGGCATCGAGCTCGTAGTAGCGACCCGACAGCGTTCCGGCGCCGTCACCGAACGCCGCTTCCAGGTAGGCGAGCGCCTCCTCGAGACGTTCGAACCGCTCAGCCCAGGGGGGAAACGGAAACCCGTAGGCGTCGTGTTCGAGCTCCATCCATCCGGTGCCGATCCCCAGATCGAAGCGACCACCGGACATCTGATCGATCGTCGCCGCGTTCTTGGCGATCACCGCCGGGTGACGAAACGTGATCGGCGAGACCAACACGGCAAGGCGGATGTGATCGGTCTCCCTGGCCAGTCCCGCCAGCGTCGCGAATGCGTCGGT
>CBEVHI010000337.1:0-2067 GCA_965549635.1 uncultured bacterium
CGTTGCCGAGGCCGATGCCGGTACCCGCCTGGACGGTGAGCATGTTCGTACCCAGCCGGTCCAGTTGTGCCAGAAGATCGGACTTGCTGGACTCGGAAAGGCCGAGCACCCCGACGATGGCGGCGATACCGATCATGATGCCAAGGGTCGACAATGCCGCTCGGGCCTTGCGGGTGCGCAATCCGACCGTGGCGGTCCGAAGTACGTCACCGGCGTGCAGGCGACTGGGCTCGAGAGGTCGGCTCATGCCGGCACCGACTGGGTGTCGAACTCGATGTGTCCGTCCCGGATTCCGACCTGTCGTGGCATCTGGCCTGCGATCTCACGGTTGTGGGTGATCACCACGAGGCTCACACCTTCCCGATTCAGGTCCTCGAGCAGCGCGACGATGGCGTTGCTGGATTGCGTGTCGAGGTTGCCGGTCGGTTCATCGGCGAGCACGATCGCCGGGTCGCCGACGATGGCCCGAGCAACTGCTACCCGCTGCCGCTCTCCTCCGGACAGCTTGTTGGCGATGTGCCCGAGCCGATGGCCGAGTCCGACCCTTTCCAGGGCGGCGGCGGCGAGCTCCCTTCGTTCTGCGGCGGGCCTGCCCGTGTAGAGCAGTCCGTCGGCGACGTTGTCGAGTGCCGTGTATCCGGACAGGAGGAAGAACTGCTGGAAGACGAACCCGATGTACCGGGAACGAAGAGCCGAGAGCTCCCTGTCGTTCAGCCCGGCGATGTCATATCCAGCGACATGAACTTCACCCTCGGTCGGGCGATCGAGTGTTCCCATGATGTGGAGAAGGGTTGACTTACCGGATCCCGATGGTCCGACCACCGACAGCAGCTCGCCCTCGTGAACTTCGAGGTCGATCCCTCGCAGTGCCGGAACAGGCGGTGTGCCCGGGTATGTCTTGGTGACATGCTCCAAGGAGAGGACGACGTCCCCGATCACGGGATCACGACCCGATCTCCGGAAGCGAGATCACCGGAGGAGATTTCTACATACCCGCCTGCATACATCCCGGGGTCGACCGCTACGAGGCGAGTTGCGCCTCCACCCGCATCCACCTCGACTGCGTAGCCGCCTTCGGCCAGCGCGAGGAGGGCGGTGACCGGAACGGTCAGTACGTCGTATGCAGCGTCGGTAGCAATGGTCACCTCCACGCTGGCATCACCGAAGCTCGTAGCTGCGTCGGGATCGTCGAGCCGGATTGCGGCTTCGGTGGTGCTGGACCCGTTCTGAGCGACAGTGGTGTCGAGAGTCTCGACCGTACCGGCGGCGTCGCTGCCATCCGGCAGGGTGACCGTGACCCGGTCACCTTCCTCGAAGAGGCTCTCTTCGGAGCCGCTGAGGGTCGCGGTGACCTTGACGTCGTTCGAAGAGGTGGCCAGGACCGGTGATCCGTCGTTGACCCGCGAGCCGACATCGACGAGGGCATCGGCGATGCGAATCGGACCGGACCCGAACACGACCTCACCCTGGTCGACAACGCCGTCGACCGTGGCGCCTATCGCTTCCTGCCAGTCCTTGACCATGGTGCGGGTGTAGGAGCTGAACTCCTCATCGACGGTGACGTTTCCGTCCGGGTCGTACCCGAGGGCGACGAGGGCAGCCTCCAATTGCTGCACATCGGCACCCTCGCTGCCTTTCCTCATCGTTCGCCAGGCCGGAAGATCACCGTACAAGAGGACAACGGGTTGAGCGTTGACCGTGAACAGCGTGTTGCCCTGGACCGCCGAGACTCCGTCCTCGATGTCGACGCTGGTCAGCGTGCCGGGGATTCGGCTGAGGATGGGGGTTCCGGGCTCGTAACCCAGCACTGCGTCCACGGTCTCGGTCTGTTCGAGGTCACGGATCGCGACGTCGGCAAAACTCAGCTGGCGGGTCGTGCTGGCGGTGGCGGTGTCAGTACCGGAGCTGAGGACGTACCAGGCTGCGGCTGCACCGCCGACCACGAAGATGACGAACAAGGCGCCGAACCATCGCCGCATCAGCTACCTCCTCCTGCGCCGGGGCCGCCGCGGGCTCCTCCGAGGAAGCCGGGTAGGTCGGTGAATACCGACTGGCACACTTCATTGG
>CBEVHI010000338.1:0-2060 GCA_965549635.1 uncultured bacterium
AGTTCGTTCTCGCTGCAGCCATCGACCTTCCCCGCTTCGATGCGACACAGAGCGGAACCAGGGTCGAAGAGACCGCCGGCTCAGCGCCAAAGGATCATGGTTCGATCCTCACCCCGAGCAGGGTCGCCGCGGTCGACTCCACCGACGATCTGCCCTACGGCTCGGTGACCGCACAGGCCGCAGGGAAGACCGTCATAGAAAGGACCGAGGATTGGGCCGGCATCCCGGCGACGGCCTATAACGACGCGGGGGAGACCCTGTCCGGGACCGCCTACACGTTCACGTTCTACCGGAGCGGTGACCACGACCAGGCGTCGGCACTCGGTTGGAGCGGCACCGCAGATCGCACGGACGACGGCACCACCGGGCTGCGCAAGGTCGGCGTTCAGGCCGCTTGGAAGGGCGAGGAGCTCGACCTCCTCGATGACGACGTCATGTCCGCGGCGCACAACGGTTTCGACGGGTGGGTCGTCATCGACCTGCCCGAGATCTGGAACGGCGGCGGCAATGCCCCGCTCGAGGCCGGCGAGTACTACTCGGCGCTCACCCCAGGCATCGGGGTGAAGAGCGGGGATGTGACGGTCAAGGTCTGGGACGGGACGTCCAATAGCTACAAGTCTCCCCCGGGTATGCCCTCCTACTCTTCGATCGCAAACTGCGATTCCGATTCGTACGCAGTCTCCGAGAGCGGAAGCACCGCGGATCCGGGCCTCCCTCACTTGTCATACACCCTGTCGGGGACCATCACGGTCAACGGCATGTGTGTCAGCCCAACCCAGCAGTACGGGACCGGCGAGGTGCAGTCGAACTCGATCTCGGCCACCGACATCGTGAGCGGCACGCTGCAGTACACCGTTGTCGATACGGTTGGCTTCGACACCTTCAAGGCCCTTGGCAAGAACGATGCCGAAAGCACTGAAATGGCGACCCTCTTCGATCTGACCTTGACCTTCTCGACCGGCGGAGTCTCCGCCACCGCCGTCTACATCAACCCGGAGCTGTCATGATGTCCCGTGACGACGGTATCAGCGTGGTCGAGTTGCTCATCGCCATGTCGCTCATGCTGGTCGCCGCGGCCGTGTTCGGAACGGCGCTCTCGACGAGCTTCACCGTGACCAAGGACTTCCAGGGGGCAGCCGGATCTAACGACAACGTCCGTCTCGTGCTCAAGCAGATCAACCGGGAGTTGCGATCGGCAGAAGTCATCCACGAACCGCTGCCCAACTGCACCTCCAACACCCTCGACTTCGACACCCGCGCGTATGCGGGTGCGACCAAGGTCACCCAGCACATCATCTACCAGGTGTCGTCCGGCACCTTGCAGCGATCGGCAGATGGGGGGACGACATGGCGTGAGGTGATCACCAACGTCGTCAACCCGGTGGGGGACTATCTCTTCGAGACGCAAGGGTCCGTTGGTGGAACGCCTTCCGAGGGGAAGGTCGTGACGATTCGTATATGGACCGATGCCGACCCGGCCGACCGCATTGCGCCACGCCTGGCGCAAACCGAAACGTCCGGGCGCAACATCTGGACTCCGAATCAGGGAGGTTCGTGCCCATGAAGCATCGATTCCAGTCGGAGCAAGGTTTCGGTCTCATCACTGCCCTGCTGATCTCCTTCATCGTCTTCATCCTCGCGGCGCTCTGGTACGGCATCAGCAGTCACGAGATCGGTGAGGTCGCCAACGACAAGGCCGCCATCGCCGCCATCAACGCCTCGGAGGCCGGTGCACGCGAGATGATGTACATCCTCGCCAACGACAAGACCGTGCGCGACGCCCTGGCAACCTCCGGAGCCGTCTACACGACCAGCCCGGAAGGGAGCGCCTGCGTCTTCTCGACCGTCGACACGTCAGGCACTTCCGGTGATCCCGTCGGCGAGTACTGGGTTCGTGCCACCAAGACACCCGGCTTCGACCTGCGCTACCGCATCGAAGCATGGGCATGGGCGCCGAGCCACACCGCCCGGCAGCACTCCGAGAAGAAGATCGACTTCGAGATCGAACTCAAGCCGTACGGCGGTGGGTTCAACTTCGCCGTGTTCACCGGTCTCGACGG
>CBEVHI010000339.1:0-2056 GCA_965549635.1 uncultured bacterium
CCACGCGGATGGCGCTCGCTCAAGCGAACGAGGCGCGAGTCGGTGGGGCCGACGCCGTCCTCGCCATGACCCCGACAACACTTGCCCGGGACAACCACGAGGCGGTGCGACGTTTCTACCTCGCCCTCGCCGACGCCTCTCCCCTGCCCGTGATGATCTACTCGGTTCCGCCGTACACCGCGTATGCGATACCTACCGTCCTCGTTGTCGAACTGTCGGAGCATCCCAACATCGTCGGGATGAAGGACTCCGGCGGCGACGTCGCCCGCATGGCTCGCCTCGTGGACGAGACCCCCGACGACTTCCTGATGTACACGGGCGCTACCCGGGCGATCACGTTCGCCATCGCCGCCGGCGCGTACGGTGCGATCACCGCGTCATCCAACTATCTGGCACCGATGGTGCTTGACGTGATCGCCAAGGCGCGCCGCTCCCCCAAGAGCGCCCTGGCGCCGCAAGCCGAGCTGACCCGCATCGCCTCTGCGGTCGAGGCGTACAAGATCCCCGGTGTGAAAGCTGCCGCCGAGATGGTCGGTCTGCAACCCGGCTACCCGAGAGCCCCGCTGGCCAGGCTCGGCGCCAGGGACGTCAAGAAGATCAGAGAGATCCTCGCCCCGATCCTCGGCGAGTGATCAAGACACCTCGCCCACTTCCCCCGAAGCAAGAACCTGGCCCCACGAAACTGATCTCCCCGCAGAAGAGAAGGACTGCTTGCAATCGCAAGCACCTTGCTTGAATCCTGCTAACCTGGCCAGACAGAGAAAGAAAGGGAGCCCCATGGCACTCAAGTTCCTCACCGAAGAGTGGGCCGCGGCCATCACCGAAGCACTCAAGGCAAGCGAAGCCTTCACAACGTCGGCCAACATGAGCCTCCAGTTCGTCGTCAGCGACGCCCCGGACGGCGAAGCCAAGTTCTACATGGACTCCACCGGCGAGACCCCCATGCAGGCAGTCGGCGAGATGGAGAACCCCGACGTCACCATCACCTCGAGTTACGAGACCGCGTCGAAGATCTTCAGCGGAGAACTCAACACCCAGATGGCGTTCATGACCGGCAAGATCAAGGTCGCCGGCAACATGGCCAAGCTGATGACCCAGCAGGCCGCCCTCGGCCACTACGCCACCGCCGTTTCCGCCGTGGACGTCGAGTACTAGAGGTACTCACGAACCCAGGGCTCGTAGGTACCGTCGCGGTACTCCTGAGCCCTGGGTTCGCAGCAACATGAGGGGGCGGCCCGAAGGCCGCCCCCTCCTCGCGTCTTGTCTGTCGCCTACTTGCGGCGCTTGGCGACCTCGTCCTTGAGGCCCTTGCCCGGGTGGAACTTGGGCACGAACTTGGTCTTGATGTACAGGCTCTCCCCCGTCGCCGGGTTCAGACCCTTGCGACCGGGCCGCTTCGTCGAATCGAAGCTACCGAACCCGGTGACCTGCACACGATCACCCTTCTTCATCGCCTTGGTGATCTCGCCGAATATCGTGTCGACTGCCGCCGCAGCGGCCTTCTTGGTGATACCCGTGGTCGCGGCGACCTTGTCTACCAGGTCTCCCTTATTCATACGACTGCCTCCTCGGCAGAGAACTACAACAATGTAAGTCTGGCAGGACCGCACCCCCATTACAACGAAAGCCCCCGAAAACCGGGGGCTTTCGTCCTTCCGGGACGGCTACAGGGTGATGCTGTGCAGGTCGTCGATCTTGGCTTTCACCGCCACCGCGGCTTCGCGCAGCGCCTCCAGCTCACTGTCGGCGATGTCGAGTTCGATGATCTCCTCGACACCCTTGGCGCCCAACTTGGCCGGGACGCCCAGGTAGACGTCTTCGACGCCGTACTCGCCGGACACCCAGGCGCACACCGGCATGACCTCGCCGGTGTCCTGCAGGACCGCCTTGACCATGCGGGCTGCTGCTGCCGACGGTGCGAAGTAGGCGCTGCCGGTCTTCAGCAGTCCGACGATCTCCGAGCCGCCCTTGCGGGTGCGTTCCACGATGGCGTCGATCTGCTCTGCGGACAGGACCTCGGTCAGCGGCTTGCCCGCCACCTTGACCTGCGACGGCA
>CBEVHI010000340.1:0-2055 GCA_965549635.1 uncultured bacterium
CTGATGAACAACTGCTACGCCGACTACGGGATCAGGTCCGCACGCCTCCTGTTCGGGTTGCTCTCCGCTGCGGACTGAGCCTCCTGCCGTCACGGTATCGTTGCCGGCATGTTCGACTACACCACGATCACTCCTGACGCGATCACCGACCTGACCGACCGGACAATCGACACGTGCGAGCAGCTGGTGGCCGCCGTTGTCGGGGTCGAGGGCAGGCGAAGCTTCGAGAACACCATGCTCCCGTTGGAAGACGCGGCTGCCACACTGGCCGTTGCCTACGGCCGGGGTCCGTTCCTCTCCAACGTCCACCCCGACGAAGCGATCAGAACCGCGGCCAGAGCGGCCGAGGAAGCCTTGACGAAATGGCAGGTCGGTCTCACCTTCCGCAGAGACCTCTACGAAGCAGTCAAGGCATACGCAAGCACCCAAGACGCTTCGGCTTTGACGGGAGAACGGCACCGTCTCCTCGAGTTCACCACTCGCGATTTCCGCCGGGCAGGGCATGAGCTCGACGAGGCGCAACGCGCCGAACTCGAGCGACTGCAGAACCGGATGGTGGAACTTGGCATCGCGTTCGAGAAGAACATCGCAGATGTCGATGAGGTCCTCATCGTGACGAAGGCTGATCTCGAAGGCCTCCCCGACGACTACGTCGCCCGGCTCACCCCCGGTGCGGAGGCCGGAACCTACAAGGTGACGATGTCGTACCCGGACGTCTTCCCCTTCATGGAGAACGCCACTCGTCGGGATCTTCGCGAACGGCTCCTCTTCCTGTTCAACAATCGAGCTTCCGAGACCAACCGGCCGATCCTGGAGGAGGCTGTGCGGATACGAGAGCAGATGGCCGCCCTGTTCGGTCTGCCGTCATGGGCGGACTACCAGATGGAAGTGAAGATGGCCGGCCACCCCCAGGCTGTTGCCGCGTTCTACGACGGGCTCGTCCCGCCCCTCACCGAGCTCGGCAGCAAGGAGTTCGCCGTGCTGGCCTCGATGCTCGAGTCCGATACGGGCGAAGGCAGCCTCCAGCCGTGGGACCGGCGCTACTACGACACCAAGCTGCGCAGGGACAACTACGGGGTCGATCAAACCGAGATCGCCAAGTACTTCCCGCTCGAGAACGTGATCGACGGTCTCCTCGGCATCACCGCCGAAGTCTTCGGATTGAGGTATGAGAGGCGCGACGACCTCCACCTGTGGCATCCGGATGTCATCGGCTACGACATCCTGGACGCGCACTCGGGCGAACACCTCGCGACCTTCATGGCCGACCTGTTCCCCCGTGAGGGCAAGTACAGCCATGCTGCGGCCTTCCCCCTCGTGCCCGGTCATCGCATGGCGAATGGCGAGTACCGACTCCCGGTCTCAACCGTCGTCGCCAACCTGACCAAACCCACAGCTGAAACCCCTTCGCTGCTGCAGCATGATGAGGTCGAGACCCTGTTCCATGAGTTCGGACACATCCTGCACATGTCGCTCGGGCACACCGAGTTCACCCGATTCTCGGGAGCGTCGACAGAGTGGGACTTCGTCGAAGCACCATCGCAGATCATGGAGGAGTGGTGCTGGCGAGCGGACGTGCTGCAGCGTTTCGCCCGGCACCACCGGACCGGTGAACCCATTCCCGACGGCCTCGTCGACCGACTCGTCGCCGCCCGCCACGTCAATGAAGCGCTGGGCACGCTCCGCCAGGTGTCACTCGGGAAACTGGATCTCGGCTTGCACGGCCCCGGGGACCACAGTGACCTGGACGCGATCATGCTCGACGCTGAGAGCGTCGCCCTCTTCCCCCACCAGGACGGCACGTTCTTTCCTGCGAGCTTCGGTCACCTCCTCGGAGGCTACGACGCCGGGTACTACGGGTACCTGTGGTCAAAGGTATTCGGCCTCGATATGTTCTCTCGGTTTGAGGAAGCGGGCGTCACCAGTCCCGACATCGGCCTCGCCTACCGCAGAGCGATCCTCGAGCCTGGCGGCTCGAAGGACGCCGCCGATCTGCTCCGAGACTTCCTGGGCCGCGAGCCCAGCAACGCTGCGTTCCTCGCCCACCTCGGCCTG